>JBPBQH010000207.1:0-6117 GCA_050954685.1 Janthinobacterium lividum
ATCTTAATCCAATCGAGCATAAATGGGCACATGCTAAATATTTAAGACGTAAACATTCTTGTGACATTGATTCTCTTTTTAGACACTTTTATACCTAACATTTTTATCCAGGATTAGCTGTAGTTCTAATTGCAACGGAGCAGATTTTTTTGAAATTAATCATTTTCTATCCAATGTTTGTATGGAACACGAATATTCGTTAAGTTTATTTTTTTTTATCATTCTTTTAGTTTTTATAGTCCAATCATTCTCATTGATTTTAGGAAAGAAAGTGTCTGTCAATTGTTCTGATTTAACTAATGTTCTAAAAATATGATCAGCATTCAATACAGTATCTTCGTACAATTTTTGACCACCAATAATAAAGACACTTTCTTTAGGTTTAATATGCATAAATGCTTCTTGCAATGATGCATATATTTCAATTCCTTCAATCGGTGACTTTAAAGTTTTAGATAAAACAATATTACGTCTTGATTTTAATGGTTTACCTATTGATTCAAAAGTTTTTCTACCCATTATTACAGTTTTATTAATTGTAACATTTCTAAAGTTTTCTTTGTCATCTTCTAAATTCCAAGGTAATTGATTTTTTATACCTATACCATTATTAGTTTGGTGTGCTACAATAAGCGAGATCTTTTCATCTATTATACGTCTATTGATTAAACAATTATGTACCCTTATAATGTCAATGTTATTGTTAGAAAAATATTTGCTCAACCAAGCGGTTTCTAAATCTCTTTCATTTGGGGCAAGATTGGCTACAGAAGGCAATGCAGATGCTTTTCTAGAATGACCTACCAAAATCGGATATCCAATCTGATGAAACTTATTGATGTTTTTAATAATTATTGAGGCTTGTTCTCTGTTTTTACCAAATCCAATACCAGGATCAATTATTATTTGTTCTTTTTTCAGTCCTAAAGAAAGTAATTCCTTGATTTGTTCTTTAAACCAAAAAATCATTTCAGTTATAATTTTTCTATTAGAGATATCCATATGCTTAGTGCCAGCTTTGCCCAAATTATGTACAAGCACATATTTTTTATTGGTATCCTTTAAGTAGATAGAAATTTTATCTTTTTCTGAGCCAGAGACATCATTTATTATATCAATGTTATAATTTTTTAGTTTTTTTACTGTTTCAATATGATATGTATCAATACTAATCTTTGGTTTAATTAGTAAAGTGGGATTGTCTAGTATATCTCTAAGATTATTTAAAAAAATTTGTAGTCTTTGCCATTCTATTTCTGGATTAATAACTTCTGCATTCGGTCGGGTCGATTCTGCTCCAACATCTATAATTTCTGCACCTTCATTAACCATTTTGATTATTTCTAATTTTAATTTATCAGCTTCAAGTGTTTTGTTTGGACCAGACATAGAAATTGGGGTGAGATTAACTACACCCATTAATTGAGATCCTTTTAATGGATAAGGAAGTATTTTAACACTTTCTAAAGTTTCAATTAATGATTGCATGTTATTATTTGAACACTTTGAATGGTTCCACAAAGGGTCAATATCTAATATAGGAATTAAAGCAAAACTTCTTTCAAGTAATAAGGGGTGAGGTACAATCAAATCACGAGTATTTATTGAGCAGTTATAACAATATAAAATATCTAGATCTATTGTTTTTGGAGACCATCTAGGATAATTAGTACTCCTTTGTAATTTATGCTCAACTTTTTTTAAAAAAACCAATAATTTCTGTGGTGAAAGTGAAGTTTTGATTTTGATTGCCGAATTAAAGTAAGATACACCCCACTCCTTTGGAGTGTTAGGTAACAAAATAGCTTTAGTTTTATAAATACGAGAAGTTGATACTAAATTAATTTTCTTATTATTTTCTATTTCCTTCACCGCCTGGCGTAGATTTGCTAATTTATCTCCTTGATTAGATCTTAATCCAATAATAAATGTTCGTTCGATACAACTAGAATAACAAGATGTATGAAGATTGAATGATAATAAGAAAAATAGTTTTAAAAAGACACATTTCTTTGGATTTAAAAATAAATTGAAGATTTTTTCCTTAAAATGAATATTAAATATATACCTCCCATTACTTACTAGATCCTAGATCTCAAATTAAATTTCCTCATAGCAATAGAATTGTCAAAATAATATATGATAGGAATTTTGTCTACTGTTTTTAGTTATTTATTATAATCTTGCCATAATAAAACAGAACAAATTGAGATGAACGGATTTTCATGATTTAATTATTTACATAAAATGATGCGTTGAACATAAATAATTATTATATAAAATTTGTTAACCATAGTTTTACAACGGAGAAATAAATGTTTAGAAATTATTGTAAATCAACTTTTTCTGTATTTAAATCTTTGCTTGATTTATAAAAGTTTAGCTATGGAAGCAGAAAATAAAATTTTTCAACCTTTTGATGAAATTTCGTTATTTAATTTTAGGTTCTTGCCAGCCACACATTTTTTCTAAACGACTAGCTATTAATAAACAAATCTCTTCATGAAAAGGTTTAGCCACTACTTGAATATTAATTGGCAATCCTTGTTCTGAAGTACCAACTCTAACCACTACGCATGGCCATCCTAGTAGACTATATGTTAACGTGTAAACAATATTTTCTGCCGGCGTATCTTTATGGGGATGTGCTGTTGATGTAGCAACAGGAGTTATGATAGCATCATAAGGTTGCATATATATCCACATTTCTTTCCTGAACTGATCCCATTTTTTTGTCAACTCTAAATATTCCTTAGTTCCTACTGAGCCTTTATAAATATTCCAGTATGTATTAGTCAAATCCATGACACTAGAAAGAGCTTTTGGCTCGTTAAGGCTGATAGTTTTAACGTCTTTTTTTACGAATTCTGCGCATTCTTGAGTAATTTTTGCGATATCCTGTATAGGGGTAATATTATGATGATTGACATAATATGCTAAGTTTAACGAAGATAATGAAGGAGTTAGGAAGTATGGAGTTTCTACCACATAAGGGTCTTTTCCATTACCTCCAGCTATGATAGGAAAAAGATAAGCTAGGTCTTTTACGTAACGAGCAAGTGGTCCAATTTGTGAACGTGGATCCATAAATCCTCCTATTTCAGGAAAATGCCCAGTCGCAGGAATTCTACCTGTGCTAGCCTTCAAGCCTGCAATTCCACAAAAGTGACACGGAGTCCTGATGCTGCCACCAGAATCTGATCCTACACCAAAAGCTGTACCTCCTGCGCTAATAATTGCAGCTTCCCCACCGCTACTCCATCCTGGAGAATATTTTAAATTATAGGGATTATTTGTCGTACCAAAGATCGGGTTTTCAGTCGCACTAGTACCATTATATGGTACATTAGTCTTACCCAATAATATGGCACCAGCATTTTGCAATCTTGTTATTACCGTTGCATCTTCTTTAGGCAAATAATTACGTCGCTCTTCCATACCTGCAGTCGAGATAAATTCCTTTGTCTCTAGCCAGTCTTTTGCAGTAAAAGGTATACCATGTAGTGGTCCCAATATATGCCCTTCAGCTAAAAGTTTATCAGCTGCTGAAGCTTTTGCTAAAGCTTTGTCCTCGTCAAATCTGATAACAGCATTAATTAAAGGATTCACCTCTTTTATTGTATTACAATAATACGATACTAATTCGTAGGAAGAAAATTTTTTCAACTTTATTGACTGTGCAATAGTATCCAAAGTTTGTGATAAAAATATATCTTTCACAGGAAGGCATTTTTTATTTTCAATCATATAAACATAACAGATATCTTAATAAATAGCAAAAAATATCTATGTTTTTATATTAATTAAAATATATAATTATTGCTATGGTTACAGTAAACTAGATAAGTTAAAGTAGTATAAAATAATTACTTGAAAAGGAAAAATATAAAAATGCCAAATAAAAAACAAAACGTCTATTCATCGGAGTCTAAAGAATCATCAGTAAAGTTAGCTATAGATTCACAACAGCCAATATTGCCAACAGCAAAGGAATTAGCTATATGCACTGAGACGTTGCATGGTGGGATATCAAATTGTTCTTGTATCTATAAAATAAATATCTAGAACCAGCGATCATATCAATGACTTTGATATTTGATAGAAAGAAGATACTACAACATCGTAATCAAGCATCGAGCAATTATAAACATTCGAAATTCTTTGGAAATCTAGCCGAAGGTGTAATGGATAGATTAGAACCATTAAATAAAGATTATTCAGCGGTGCTTGATATTAATTGCCGCAACGGCAATTTTACTCAATTATTTCGAGATAAGCATACTAATGCTAAAATAATCGCAACAGATATTTCTAGCAAAATGCTAGATTCATTTAAACATCAATATAAATGGCAAATTGATGAGGAACTTATTACTTCGAGACTGATAGAATATAATCCCGACATAGGCGAAAACTATTTCGATCTAATTAATTTTTCTCTAGGTCTTCATTGGATTAATAATGTTGAAGAATTCTTAGAACAAATTTATTCGCTTCTTAAATCTGATGGCATATTTATTGCTAACTTCATTGGCGGAGATAGTTTAAAAAAACTTAGAACTGAGCTAATCAATATTGAATCTATTTTAGAAGTCTCACACCATTCTCGTATCTCTCCGTTTATTTATTTCCAGCACGTGCCTGCTCTGCTGCAAAGAGCAGGGTTTAAAGACATCATAGTAGATCAGGACGAAATTGCATTTACTTATCCATCTTCTTATGAACTTATGAAAGAGATAAAAGAACTAGGGGAATCTAGCGGGCTAGTCAGATCTTCAAATTATTCACTATCAAAAAAAATGATTTCGTCCCTATCAGTTTGTAATAAGCAATTTCATGATAAAATAAATATAATCAGCTTTATCGCCGGCAAAGATAAAAATACTATTAAAATGAAAACATGATTTCTTGACCTTTACAAGATTATCTGTAACTATCCTAATCAATATAAATATTACTATAAATGAGTTTTAATATATGCAAGAATTTGATTTGATAGTTATTGGCAGTGGCCCAGCTGGCTATACTGGAGCAATCAAAGCCTCCCAGCTAGGAATGAGCGTTGCCTGTATCGAAAAGAGTAAAACCCTTGGGGGCACATGCCTAAATGTTGGATGTATACCTTCGAAAGCTTTATTAAATTCTTCTGAAAAATTTGATGAGGCTAGTAATCACTTCAATAATATTGGTATAGAAGTAGATCCTAAACTTAATCTTAACGTAATGATAAGTAGAAAAAATCAAATAGTAACTGATCTTTGTAAAGGAATAGATGGATTATTTGCTAAAAACAAAATCACTAGATTCACCGGCAGTGGTAAATTTATAAATTCTAATATTGTTGAAGTTAATGACGGTAGTACTTGCACACAAATACACGCGAAAAATATTTTGATTGCTAGTGGTTCAAAGGTAGCAGAAATACCATGGATCAAGATAGATGAAGAATTTATAATTTCCTCTACTGGTGCTCTCAATCTGAATAAAGTTCCTAAATCAATGGTAGTTATAGGCGGGGGTTATATCGGGTTGGAGCTAGGGTCAGTGTGGAGACGTCTTGGTAGCAAGGTCACTATTATAGAGCATGCAGACCGCGTTGTGCCAGCGTTGGATCAAGAAGTGGGTAACCAATTTCTTAAAATATTAAAAAAACAAGGCCTTGATTTTATATTAGATACTAAAGTTCTTGGCGCTAGAATTGAAAATAATCAAGTTATTACTGAGATTCAAAAAAATAATGCCGATGAACAAGAATCTATAGTTTCTGATATTGTTCTAGTTGCAGTGGGAAGAAAACCCTATACCGAATATCTAGGATTAGATCAAATAGCTATAGATTTAGATGAATATGGACGCATACCCGTGAATGCAAGATTTCAAACTAAGATTCCTAATATTTACGCCGTAGGTGATGTTATAGCAGGCCCTATGCTAGCTCATAAAGCAGAAGAAGAGACAATTGCTGCTGTCGAAATTATGGCAGGGCAGGCAGGACATGTCAACTATAACATTATTCCTAGTGTTATATATACTCAGCCAGAAGTTGCCTCTGTTGGAGCTACAGAAGATGAACTTAAGAAAAATGGAATAAACTATAAGATTGGTAAATTTTCTTTT
>JBPBQH010000160.1:0-6030 GCA_050954685.1 Janthinobacterium lividum
TAGCCTCCTCTGAAGAATTGTCCTTTATATATTGTTGACTATATTGCGCGTTAATCTCACGTGCTACAGAATAGAGAAAAAGGTACCAGAATATAGTATATATAACGACGGGTACGATGAATAAGGATGAGACAAGTATAATCTTTTTTTTCATACGATTTTAGCTTGCTGCAAGTGTTGTAGATCGATTTTTATATTTATTATTCAAAAATTGCTAAAGATATTTGTTATTTTTTGAGAAACTTAAGATATTCTCTATTTAGTTCTACTAAATTCCATAGCCATAATGTTATAACTACTATAAAGATGCTCATTAAATATATTGCTATCGAATCAAAATTAGCCTGAGGCAGAAATACGAAAATCATAGATTGAATAAAAGCGCCAAGCGATTTGCCAAATTTAAGACCTATAATCTCTACTGCAGCTTTACCCTTAGTCTTTAGCTCTAATGGTAGTGGGATGTAAGCAATTTCCTTAGTAGAATCAAATAATGAGTATTTAGTAGATTTGCTTAAAATATTTTGTAGAGCGCCGATAAATACAGCTATGTAGAGAGGATTAAGTCCACCTAATAGTTCAAATTTTTTAGCAAATATCATGAAAGTAAAAAATATCGCACCTGTAATACCTATCATAATAGGGGTAAGCATAGCTGATCTTAACCAGCTAAAATTACGAAGTATATTGCTTCCTATTACCATAAAAGTCACACATGATACTCCCATCCAGATATTGAAACGACCCATGAAATTAGCGTAATCAAGAGTATTCGGGTATAACTCCCTTATCTTAGCTTTCCAAGGTCCCTCAAGAATATTTATCAATAGACCATAACAGAGTATTAATATCACTATATGACCAAGGTATTTTGAGCCAATCACCAACTTAAGACTGTCTTTTAAGGAAAGTTTAGTTTTTATATTTTTTACTAATATAGTAGGACTAATTTGCTGATCAGATTCTGCTAAACGAAATCTATAGATTATTTTGAGCAATATCATGGTTAAAAAGCCAGCACCAACTATCATGCTCATCATGGGCTTAAGCATCCGGCCTATCTGATTGTGAGATAATTGCAAACTGATGACATCACCGATAGCTTCTTCTATAGTATTTAAACTAGAAAAAGTCATCAGCGCGATGCCAGCAGCTACTAGGCCGAAATTACCAATCATACCTAATATTGGGTAAAAACGCTTGGCCTTTTCAGTATCAAATATTTGATTTGCAAACTGCCAAAACATTAGATTTATGACGACAACACTCCAAAGTTCGGAGAAAATATACATTAAAGCATAACTCCATTTGCCAATTATTTTGATAAACCATTGAAGATTTGGATAGTTAAGAGCTAATGATTTTATGCTTTCTGCATCTGGATGATAATAATTTTGATTTGGATATATAACAAAAGCAAATAGAAGGAAAAAAATCAAAAATACCGAAACTATAGTATAAAAGAGATTCTCGAAATCTAATTTATTACTCAATTTAATATAGAAGAGAGTAAAACAAACTGAAGATGGAAGGACTAGCCAAAGCTTTAAAAAACTTATTGCTTCAGCACCAATCGCTGGCACTACTAAGCTGTCTTTAATCGATCTGAGTGCACCGAAATTAAATAGCATACACATCATCATTAAAGATAAAGGCAAGAAAAGTTTAATTTCTTCTTTTCTTATAGGCCAAATTATTTCTTTTAATTTCGCCAAGATGTATAAAAGTGGAGAGGGAATCATCTATAAGTTACACTGAAATTGCTCAGGTAGATACAACTTTGTAAATACTTAACTCTTTTAAAGGTCTAGCTCGCTAAAGTCAAACTTTTTCTAGTGAAGCAGCTTTATCTTTAACAATAATTTGCTTTAATAATTTTGACTCGTTTTACGACTCTAGCTATATTATGACTAATTAACTAGGTGTGATGTATGTCTTACAACGAATATATTAGCTCGCTAATATTCAAAATAAAAAATAATTAACATCCTTCTTATGACGTTTCTGCTACACTTATATTACTAAGAAAGAAATGAAATCCCTAATAGATTCACACACTGACTAGCATCGATTTTAGTTCAAATGAGATGGGATGTGAAGGAGCTAAAGCTTTAGATGATTTGCTAAAGTTTCGAGGAGATTAATCTTTATTTAAAGAAAATACTTGAATAAATTATAATTTAATCTACCGGATGCAATAAACAACAATGACTATTATAAGTCATGCTAATAGAAATCTATCCAGAAGTCGTATTTTTGTAAGAGCATAATATATTACAACAATAGGCAAGCCAAAATAGGGTGCACTTATAATAAAGATACCTAACACTAAAGATAGGTTTTGTGATTGATAAATAAATAACCTATTTTGAATATTGGTATTAGTAATATGTAATTACTGAAAGCTAAAAAACATCTAGCTATATAATCTGCTGTAATATATGCCTTTGGTTTATATCTAATTCAGCGGTGGTAGTAATAAAAAACCTGGGAATGATATAAGCTTATTATTTATTATTCTCTATATTTTTTTAGATTATAATAATTGCATAAGGGCACCTAGATTACCATTAGTGATATGATGAATATTTTCAGTAATTTTCTTAATACTCCAATTCCACCAACTAAGTTTCAATAAAAACTCAATTATCTCATTATCGAAACGTCTGCGTATAATGGTAGCTGGATTGCCTCCTACTATCATGTACGGCTCAATATTTTTAGTTACTAAAGAGTTAGCACCGACGATTACTCCGTGACCTATTTTAACTCCTGGCATAATTACGGCCGAGTTACCTATCCAAACATCATTACCAACTGTTATATTACCTTTATAAGTAACGTTTAGCGACGCAGAATTCCAAGATTTGCCGAATATCTTAAACGGGTAGGTCGAGATACCCTCAAGAGCATGATTTGAGCCGTTCATAATAAATGAAACTCCACAGGCTATCTGACAAAATTTGCCAATAATGAGTTTGTCTTGTAAGAAATCAAACAAATATAGTACATTTTTCTCAAAATTATATATATCTTGCGGATCATCATAATAAGTATAATTACCAATAATAATCCGCGGATTACTGATAATATTTTTTAAAAAGCACGTTCTAGTAATACCTTCAATAGGATATATGACGTTAGGATCTGGATATATTTGGCGAGACATAGATTAAGCTTTAAAAAATATCCTCAATTATATCATAATATTTAAGCACAGTCAGCATAGAATAACGGTTAATACTATTTGGGACGCTACTACTTATCATAGAACTAGCAGTAGGCAAGTGGTGGAATTAATTAAAGACATTGTAAAATTCTGAAGAAAATAAGAGATAAAAAAGAAGTCTAAGTTCAAGAAAATGGAAACCCAGGTAAGTAGATGACTAATATTTGAGTAATAATATTATATTATAGAAGTTTTTAAGACATTATTTAGATCAAGGCTTAACCATTCAGATAATAATAGTTTTAATTCAATAGGCCTAAAATCAGTTGAGTTAAGCTCTTCCAACTTAATCCATTTTAATGCGACATGATCTTCTTGTTGAGAGGCTTGAACTAAAGAATCTAATGTTGGCATATTGATTTTAAATATGAAGTTTATTTCATATGTATGACAGCATACTCCGTCACCTGGAAAATTCCAGGAATATTCGAATATTCCTAAGAGACGCTCACACTCTCCAGTATGACCTGTTTCTTCATTAATCTCACGCAATACAGCTTGTTGTGATGATTCTTGAGAGTTGATGTGTCCTCCTGGAAGATAATAAAAAGATTTATTAAGTTCATAGTAATGATGAGGTTTAGAACGTGGGTCATAAGCAAGCAGAATGCAGAATATGGTTGTTGCTTATAATCACCCCTCGTGCTACGACATGAATCAATTGTGTCATTTCTGATTCCTTATTACCTATTATAATTTGTGTTTTTTAAAAGCAGTCTGCCATAGTTGCGTAGCTAGATTCATCAAGATAAATCCAGCATGAGACAAATTTAACCACAAGACAAAATCTTAATGATAATTTGTTTTAATACATTATAGCTCTCATTGAGAAAAAATAGAAAATATAAATACTATATCATCAGCAGTTTCCCTCAAATAATCAAATCTCCCAGAAGAGCCCTGATGGCCAGCTGACATATTAGTTTTAAATATTAGGATATTATTATCAGTCTTAAGCGCACGTAGCTTCGAAACCCATTTGGCAGCTTCCCAGTAACCAACACGTGGGTCAGAAATCCCAGCACTTATTAACATAGCTGGATATTTTTGAGCCTCTACGTTACTATACACGTCATAATCTCTTATATATTTGAAATATTGTTCCTCCTTAGGATTACCCCATTCTTTGAATTCGCCTGGCGTAAGAGGCAAAGTCTCATCGAGCATGGTGTTTAGTACATCGACAAAAGGTGAGTGAGCTATAATCGCTCTAAATAGCTCAGGCTTTGCATTAACGACGTTACCTACTAGCATACCACCAGCACTACCGCCGCAAATTACTATGTTTCCTTTGCTTGTATATTGCTTGGCAACGAGATACTCTGCTGAATTTATAAAGTCTAAAAAAGTTCTCTTCTTGTTAAGAAATTTTGATGACTCATACCAATCTTGTCCTAATTCGTCACCGCCTCTGATATGAGCTATCGCAAATATAAAACCACGATTAGCTAAAGTAACAGCAGAATTTCTAAAGGCAGTAGAAATGCTTATACCATAAGCGCCATAACCATATAAGTATAGTGGATTAGTTCCATCTTTCTTCATTAGTGATTTTTTATAAAATAAAGTAATCGGTATTTTAACTCCGTCTTCGCTATTGACCCATACTCTCTCAACCATATAGTCATCAGAATTAAAGCCACTTGGTATTTCCTGGATTTTGAGGGCTGACAACTTGTTAATCTGAAAATCGTAACTATAACTAGTAGTAGGTCTTGCTAGGGAAGAATAATAAACCCTAATATCGTCATCGTCAAAATTTGCTTGCCCAGCATTTGCCTCAAAAACCTGATCAGGAAAATTAATAGTTTTTTGGTTCATATTAGCTAGATCTAAAACGTTAATTACAGGTGTAGTTTGCATCTTATAATTAAGTATTAAATAATTTTTACTGATGTCAAAATCGCTTAAATATTGATCTGACTTCTCAGCTATGAAATCTTGCCATTGATCAATATGGTGATTCTTGACCTCTGCTCTGACAATTCTAAAATTTTTAGCCTTCAAATTAGTTCTAATATAAAAATAATTACCTCCATGATCGACATCATAATAAATATTTTCTTTCCTAGGACAAATAATTGTGGGCTTAAAACTAGGATTATCCATCGACATGAAGTAACTCTCGTTTCTATCATAACTAGATACATCTATAAGAATAAATTCTTTGCTAGAGGATTTCTCTACGCTAACATTATACAGAGGATCTAGTTCATGAAAAATTAGTTTGTCGTCTTTACAATCTTGCCCTAAATAGTGGAACATGATTTTATCAAATCTCCAATTTTTGCCAACTGGTAGATAGAAAAACCCTGCTATCTTCTCGTGCCATACTATATTGCTGATAGTTTTATCTATTTGATCTGGCAAATATTTTTTTGATTCCAGGTCAAAGACCTTAATATCATAACTTTCATCTCCTGAAAAATTTACAGAATAAGCTATTAATTTATGATCGGGAGAAATGGAGAAAGAGCCCAGCCCGGTAAATTTCTTGCCTTCGCCTAATCTATTAACATCTAGCAATATCTCTTCATTGCCATCTATCCCAAATTTTCTGCAATATATTGTATATTCTTTATCAGCTTCCGTTCTTGTGTAATAATAGTAATTATCTCGCTTAGTGTAAATTGACTGATCTTCGAGCTTTATTCGGCCTTTTAATTCTTGAAATATTTCTTCTCTTTCGTTTGCTAGTGGTTTGAAGAAATTATCGTAATATTTATTTTCAGCTTTCAAATAACTTAATATTTCCGTGTCTTCGACTATTGGCCACTTAGGATCTCTAATCCAAGCATAAT
>JBPBQH010000108.1:0-5908 GCA_050954685.1 Janthinobacterium lividum
CGAAAAAGTTCATGGATTCTTCTACATTAGTGTAAGTATTACCTGCAAAAACTATATTTACGGTGCCTAGCGATGATTTGGCTGAGTTATCAATAGTTAACGAGCCTTCGCCTTTTATTATTATGGTTTCCAAATTTCTTCCTGTAGTTATGTTTTCATTTGCGCTAATTGTGCTGAAATTATTACCGAAATTTAAGATTGCCGCATCTGTACCAATTGTACTGAAATTATTGTCGAAATTTAAGATTACCTCATCTGATTCCAAAAAAGTAGAACAGTTTATTGTTGCTAGTTTTGGTTGATTAATTTCGATATCAAATTTATCGTTATAAGTCTTTGGTATATTGAGATCACCAAATGCTAAGAAACTTACTTCATTACCTTTAGTCCATGCATTCCCCCGGTCCGAGATATCTAGGCCTTTCCCTATGGTTGAGTTCTCATCCATACTGCTATTGAAATTTATGTTTTCCATACTTAGATCTAATAATTTTACTTGCTACTATATTTGCTTAATAGCTAATGCTAATTATTATATTTAGGCTATCAAATAATGTCAAAAAATTTATTTAGAGGTTGCTTGGGGTTCCTATTTTATTAAGTCACCTTTATAAGAACGATTAGGACTGTAAAAAGAAATTCCTGATCTATGTAAAGTACATGAATCGTAATGAAATAGTCTTACACGGTGACCATCACGAATTGATAGAAGCTTATTGATAAAACAAATTAAACCTGTAAAAATAAGTTAACATCAATAATACCAAATAGACATGAGGAACAATCGAATGTCAATGCAAATAGAGTAAAATTCATCTTAGTTGCAAGACTTCTATAAAATATAAAAATAAAATTTACTCCTTGCAGTTAGGGTTACCCAAAATTGTAACAGATGAAGAAATTATGAGTTCTTCTACATTCTTTCAAAAGCACAATATGCTAGGAGTATTATTAGTCAATACATTGGCTAACCCTGGCTGGGTTATAAAGTTTTCATACCTCAACACTCCTTACGAATATAAAGATTGGAACGAGATATCTATACTTGAGCAAGGTGAAGAAGAATCATTTTATAACCAGGAATGGGATGTGTGCTATTGTGAAAAATGGCTTTTTGCACATAAAATAGAGGGTCTTTTTGATACAAGTACTAGCTCTCCATATCTGAATGTTATACTAGAATCTTTCAAGTGCTGGATAGAAGGTTTACCATTTAAGATAGCTACTGCTGACGACTTGTTAAGAATGCGTAATAAGTTAGCAGCCGATAACCCTCTACTTGCTTGGCTAGAAGATTTTTTTATTTATTATTGCAACGGAGATTGGGAATGCAGCTATGGTTATAGTATAGTTAGCACTGAGACTAGATGGGTTGCATCTCTTTGCAAGACTTAGTAGATTTGGAAGATAAGCCATTTGAGCATGTAGTAATTGAGGAATCAGAAGGAACTGTTGAATGTTACATGAACAAGAAAAACAGTCAAGTTGTCTTGCGTACTCACCACAGAGGTTTGATCACAGGAATATCTATATTTAAGCGCTGGGTTGAAAGTTAGCAATAATGGTTACTGATATCTGAATTAGTAGAAGATTACATAGATTTTGTATTATGCTGGGTGGACTAGTATATTGCCAGGATGGATAAAAGAAGAAGGAATACCTTTTTAGCCCGTGAAAGATAATGCATTTTCAGCCCGTGAGAGATATGGAAAAACATTTTAAGCAATATGCGAATAGCCCTAAGATAATTGTAATTGTGAAACGATCAGCTATAGGTAATAGCAACGCTTTAATAGAAGTATATCAACAATAAAAAAAAAGAATAATGGCATTAAAACTAATTAAAAGCCCACGTTATAGGAACGATGCATTAGCAGCTTTTAAACGATTAGCTGTCGTGAGTTACAAATGAAAGAGTGGCTGACTCATAATTCAGATCGTCCTCATAGATATTCGGACTCTTTACAATTTTATGTATTTGATACACTATTTGACAATTGTGAGCTTTATAACCCAAAATGGGTAGCAGAAAATGGAATATTTTATGATAAGGAAGAAGAAAAGATAGTGCTTGAATTCGTAGATTTCGTAGATGAATAGAGCTACTATGATAATGAGCCAGACGAGTTTTATTTAAACGATCCAGAGTGGCCTAGAATGTGGGAAGGAGCAGCAAAAGTAGTATTATTGGTGCAGGCAAACAATGAGAAATATGATTTCTCTAAGTGTTACTCACTTTGGAGTGATATTCCTTATGAAAAATGGAATAAGCAGTTTGATAATTAGTAGATATTATAAAGATAAAAATCTAGACTCGCAGCAAATTCCTAAAAATGTCTATGATCAGAGGGGAGCTGTTGCGTCCTGTAGTAGCCTCCTGTTGTAACATATGGGGTTGGGCGAAATCATCATCACAGGTTCACACTACAGGTACGAAGCATTAGAATTTTTATATCACTGGCCGATCGTGAGTTACGAATGAAAGAGTGGCTAACTCATAAGCCAGCTTATCCTTACGTATATTGGAATTCTCTACAATTTAATGCATTTAATACACTATTTGACCACTGTGAACTTTTATAAATAGCTATATGACTCTCAATAGCTTGAAGTAAATACAAAGAAGTTATAACTATATTATTACTAAATTTGTCGCTATACACCACCCGTAAGAGCAATGTCTTAACCTAAGTTAAAGAATCATTTTATGCAATTGTGGAATCAGCAAGTAGCTTGTACAATATTAATTTAGCTGCTTAGTCTATTATTAATAGCCTCGTCAGCGGCAAAAGCAGCAGCTCTTACGATATCTTCAGCTGATGAACTCATTTGCACGATCTGAACAGGTTTTAAGAAACCATTAAGTATAGGACCTATAACTATTCCCCCTGCGAGTTCTTGCAATAATTGTGAAGAAATAGATGCTGAGTGCAGTCCTGGCATGACTAAAATATTAGCCGGGCCTGATAGACGACAAAATGGATATAGCTTTCTAAGACTAGGATTTAAGGCGACATCAGCGGACATTTCGCCATCATACTCAAAGTCCAATTCCATAGTATCGAGGATTTTTATAGCTTCTCTGATTCTGGCTGCACTTTGATGCATTGGATTGCCAAAATTGGAGAAAGATAATAAAGCCACCTTTGGTTTGAGTCCCATATTCTTCACAAGCTTTGCGGTCTGAATAGTTATCTCCACTAAATCTTGAGCGTTGGGCAGTTCGCTGATACTAGTATCAGCTATTATAATATTACGATCCTTAGCAACCATCACAGAATAGCTCAAGATTCTATGATTGTGCTTATGCGGTATGACTTTTAATACATCTTTGAAATTATTATAGTAAGCTTTATTTAAGCCTGTAATCATTCCGTCACCATCCTCACAAGCAACCATGCAAGCAGCAAATATATTGCGATCAGTTTTCACAAGCCTTGCACAGTCGCGATATAGATAACCTATGCGTTGTAACTTACTATATAAAAAATTGATATATTTCTCTAAATTAGGTGTGATAGCAGCATTCATTACCGTAACGCCTTCAAGATTATAATTAGGTCCCATGGCTTCTAGAACAGAGGTAATTCTATCGGGGCGGCCAATTATTACAGGATGAGCATATCCATCATCTCTTATGATCATAGCTGCTTTGATAACTTCTTCTTCCTCTCCTTCGGCAAAAATAATTTTTTGTAATGAGGACTGAATTCTTTCAAAAAGAAAATTCATATAAGTTGAGGCGGGATTCAGACGAATTCTAAGCTCGTTTTTATATTTTTTGATATCTAAACTATCTATTCCTGCTACACCACTTTCAATCGCAGCAATAGCTACTGCAACAGGAATAGTAGTTATGAGTCTTGGATCAAATGGCACTGGAATAATATAATCAGGGCCAAAGGTCATCTTGCGATTTGGGTACGCCTTATATACTTGATCAGGAATTGGTTGCATAGCTAGTTCTGCTAGGGCTTTGCTAGCAGCAATTTTCATTTCCTGGTTAATTGTGCGCGCACGCACATCGAGTGCTCCTCTGAAGATATAAGGAAAGCCCATAACGTTATTTACTTGATTATTATAATCAGAGCGGCCAGTAGCGATAATTGCATCATCTCTAAATTTTCTTACTTCTTCTGGTGTAATTTCAGGATCTGGATTGGCCATAGCAAATATTATAGGTTTCGGCGCCATAGATATTATCATCTCACCATTAAGAGCATCTTTAACAGAAAGACCTAGAAACACGTCTGCTCCTCTTAGCGCTTGTTCTAATGTTCTTAGAGAAGTATTATTGGCATGAGCTTCTTTCCACTTATTCATACCTTCAAGACGACCCGAATATATAACTCCTTTAGTATCACATAATACTACATTTTCTCTTCTAATTCCAAGAGCTATGAGAAGATCTATGCAAGCAAGAGCTGCAGCACCAGCACCATTAACTACTATTTTCATATCAACAAATTGGCGCTCGGTTATTTTTGCAGCATTCATAAGCCCTGCTGCAGTAATTATAGCTGTGCCGTGCTGATCGTCGTGAAACACAGGAATTTGCATATGGCTTTTGAGAGCTTCTTCGATAATAAAACAGTCAGGAGCTTTGATATCTTCTAAATTAATACCGCCAAAACTATAGCCAAGATATTTGACTACATTGATAAATTCCTCGGTATTTTCAGTATCTATTTCGATATCAATAGAATCAATATCAGCAAAATTCTTAAATAATACAGCTTTTCCTTCCATAACTGGCTTAGAAGCTGCAGGTCCCAAATTACCAAGACCAAGTACTGCAGTACCATTAGTTATTACAGCCACCATATTGCCACGAGCTGTGTATTTATATATGTCTTCGGGATTTTTTTTTATCTCAAGGCAAGGAGCGGCTACCCCTGGTGAATAAGCAAGAGCAAGATCATGTTGAGTTATTAATGACTTGGTTGGAACAACGGCAATCTTGCCTGGTTTTCCTGCAGAATGATATTGGAGCGCTTCGAGATAATCTAGTTTACTTTTCGTTTCTTTATTCATTTTATGTGCATCGTTATAATTTCCAATATAGGTCTCGGTACATGTAGTATTTCAATAGAATAGAGTATATATACTAGCTGCTTTAGGATAGGTAAATAATAATATATGGAACAGATTTAGGCCAAAATGTAGGAATATAGAACATATTATCCTATTCGTTTTATCGTAGACCCTACCATAAAATAGCCCACAAATGCCTGCAAGTATTATATATTTTACTCCTCCGTTATAATGAGCTAGGCCAAATATTATTGAAGTAAGGACTATATGTAAGCACGATAGATGTGCAGATTTTTTAAATAGCTCTTTCAATTTAACTTGCAACAAACCACGAAATATTATTTCTTCTCCTACACATACAAATAGTAAATTATTTACTATCCACGGCCATATTATATCTGGAAACTTTGGATCATATCGCACATATCCTAATAATAGTGAAAAGCCTAAAATTATACATATACATAAAGAAAGATAAGCGAAAATTGACCTTATAGATTTCTTATCTAAACTATTACTAGAGATACAAAGATCACTTGTACAATATATTACCAATGCAGCCATTGTTTTATCAAAGTTCAGATACATTAAAAATGGAGACGAATATATAGATAAATTTATTTTATCAATTACAAGCTTATTAGAAAAACCTGGGATGAGATGAAGACTAAAAGCTGCGGCTAGAATAACAGCTAATATAAATAATCCGAGGCTTATAAGTTTACTAAATGCCTGAGACTTAGAATAAACAAAGCATATAATACTAAAAAATGTTATATAAGAAAAGCTTTCTACATTAATAATACCTTCGATCAATCCGGTAATATTTGTTCCTATTATGCATGACCAATTCAAGGCTCTATTTCTTGCAAGC
>JBPBQH010000014.1:0-5814 GCA_050954685.1 Janthinobacterium lividum
AAAAAAGATTAATTACCAAAGCAATAATCGAGGTTATAGAGAAAATAGCATAATTTTAAGTAAATTCTGTAATAGATTTCTAAAAGATATGAATTTGGATGAGCTAAATAATTTTGACAAACTACTAAATGAAAATGATTTAGATATTTATGAGTGGCTAACTCGAAAAGTTCCTTATCCTTCAACGGTGGACTCAAAGATCATGAATAGATTATTAAAACTCGATTTTATGAACCACTAAGTTTAACAAATATAATGGAAATAAATATACCCACAAAAGCCAAGGCCTTCTTAGCTTGCCAGCATTTGATGCAATCTACCAAAGATGTGCTTCTTGTCTGTTCTAGTGAAGAAGAGGCATTGATAGCATATCAGCAGTCGTTATTTTTTAAAAAAGAACGTGTAGAATCTTACTATTTTCCAAGCTTCGATACTTCACCCTATGATAGGCTTTCTCCTAGTAACGTCATATCAGCAGATAGATCAAAGATCTTAAATATACTTGCTAATCGTGGGCAACTCGAAACTAAAGTTCTATTAATAACAAATGCTATCAATATTTTAACTAAGCTCCCGCCAGTTGAAAGCTTTTATAATTCTGCATTAGTAATTACCAGAAACATGGAATTATCTATCATACAGCTTTCAAAGTTTTTGGTAGAAAATGGTTTTTATAGAAATTCTACAGCCATTGACAATGGAGAATTTGCTGTCAAAGGAGAAATAGTCGATATTGTACTTAAAGATGATGAAGCTTTTAGAATCAATTTCAAATGGAACAATATTGAATCTATTAGAGGATATGATCCGAATAGTCAAATTTCAACTATTGATCATGAAAGTGTAACTCTTAGCAGAGCTAGCGAAATTATACTTAGTGAATCAACCATAGAAAACTTTAGAAAAAATTATTTAACAACCTTTGGGATAAATTATATAAATCAGCCGATTTATGAATCTATAATAGGCTGCAGAAAGTTTCCAGGTTTCGAACATTTATCATCTTTATTTTATAATAATCTTAGCTCGATACTAGATTATATGTACAATCCAACGGTTGTTTACGATGATTTATCACTTCAATCCATGCAGGAATATGAATACTCCTGTACTCAGTTCTATAACTCAAGATTAAAAGCTAATAAATCGCTGGCAGATAATTTTTATCCTCTTTTAGAGTATGATAGAACATACTATAGGTACGAAGATATAAAAGAAAATCTAAGAGATAGCACAAATAATCTACTGATCAGCTCGGTAATTGAAAATGCAAAAAGTATGCAGACCGATATTATTAACCTCTCAATGGATACGATTGGGCGAAATAAATTATCCCACTTTGATTCAGTTTTTGGATTAATAAGCAAAAGTAATGACAAGAAAATTATAATTTTCTGTAGCACTACCTCAGGCTATGAGAAGCTTAAGAACATAATCAATTTCAACAATCACAGATTAAACGAGATTACTAGTCTTCTAGAAGCAAAGTTTGAAGTTATTAATATTACCAAGGTAAAATTGAGAGGTGAATTTTGCACAAGTAATTATTTATTTTTATCTGAGCAAACATTCTTTGGTGAAAAACATGAAAATTCGATTAGCTATTCGTCAAAAAGACGTCTTAAAAATATTCTAACAGAGCTGGACTCCTTGCAGCCAGAGGAGCTAGTTGTTCATAAGGACCATGGAATAGGCAAATTCATTGCTGTAGAAACTATAGATGTTGGAGGAAAGCCTCATGACTGCCTAAAAATTCTATATGCAAATAATGATCGTTTGTACGTTCCTGTAGAAAACATTGAGCTTGTAAAGAAATATGGTGATTTTGATAGCGAGCTCGACAGGCTCGGTAGTGTTTCCTGGCAAAAAAGAAAATCTAAGATTAAGAATCGTATTACTGAGATTGCGGGTGAATTACTTAAGGTAGCCGCTTTGAGGCAATTAGCTCATAGTGAGCCAATAGAATATGAACTAAGTCAGTATGACAAATTTTGTGCGAAATTTAGTTACACTGAGACGGATGATCAATTAAAAGCAGTTCAAGAGATCAAAGAAGATCTTAGATCCAGTAAATTAATGGATCGCCTTATCTGCGGAGATGTTGGATTTGGTAAGACGGAAATTGCTATGAGAGCGTCTTTTATGGTTGCAGCTAATATTTCCAATAAATTGCAAGTAGCTATAATTGTACCAACCACTATATTGTGCAAGCAACACTATACTCGTTTTATAGAAAGATTCGAGGGATTTAATTTCAATATAATCCAACTTTCTCGTTTAATCAATAAAGAAGAAATTAGGAAAGCAAAAGAGCAGATCAAGACTGGAAAAGCAGACATCATTATAGGAACTCATGCATTACTAGCAAATAATATTGAATTTTCTAACCTTAAATTATTAATAATTGACGAAGAACAACATTTCGGTGTTAGTCAAAAAGAATTTCTGAAAAAAATCAAATCTAAGGTACATGTCCTATCTCTTTCAGCAACACCCATACCTCGAACTCTTCAAATGTCTTTAGTAGGTTTAAAGGAACTAAGTCTAGTTGCAACGCCTCCTATTGATAGACTAGCGATAAGAACTATAATAATGCCATTTGACTCAATAATTATCAAAGATGCACTCTTAAAAGAATATTTGCGCGGTGGTAAAAGTTTTTACGTATGTCCCAAGATCAAAGACCTACATGAAATAGAACATAAGCTACTTGAGATAGTACCTGAGTTAAAAGTTGGGATTGCTCACGGTCAGATGCTTGCATCCAAAGTTGAGAATATAATGACAGATTTTCATCAAGGGAAGTTTGACATATTACTCTCAACGACAATAATAGAATCTGGTATAGATATCGCTACCGCTAATACTATCATTATTCATAAGGCTGATCAATTAGGGTTAAGTCAATTGTATCAGTTAAGAGGAAGAGTTGGTAGAAGTAGCGTCAGAGGTTATGCCTATCTTACGCTTTCTAAAGATAGAAAGGTAAAAAAGGATGCAATCAGGCGACTCGAAATTATGCAAAATATCGACTCGTTAGGTGCAGGCTTTACAATTGCCAGTCACGATATGGATGTAAGAGGCTTTGGTAATTTAGTAGGTGAGGAGCAATCAGGGCAACTGAAAGAAGTGGGTGTTGAATTATATCAAGAAATGCTCGATGAGCAGATTGCCTTATCTAAAGACGAATTATTTGATAATAAGAATACGCATTTTATTCCAGTTATCAATCTTGGCTTACCTATTTTTATAGATGAAAAATATATTTCGGATACTTCCCTAAGACTTGGAATCTACAGAAGAATAGGAGATTTAGTCAATCTTGAAGAAATTCAAAAGTTTGAAAATGAAATGATAGATCGTTTTGGCCCAATCCCGCAAGAATTCTACAATCTATTAGAAATTGTTAAAATCAAACAGATTTGCCAAAAATTAAACATCAGACATTTTGATTCAGGAAGCAATGGTTTTGTAGTAAAATTTTGTGCTAGTGCTGATATATCTGCAGCAATATTGAAGTTCGTAAATGAAAATTGTAAAAACGCAAAGATTAGGCCTGATAATAAATTAATCTATTTAACTAGCCTGGATAGTTCCAATATTATAGAGGCCACTAATTCTTTCCTGAATCAGTTACTATACAATATTTATTAGTATTAAATAAGTATTCCTTGCAAAACTTTTAGTCCATATAAATAATATTAACTAATTATGAAGGCTTCTAGGTAATAGAATGTTAAAACTAATCTAGTATTCTATTGCTATTTTAAGTTAATTGCGCTTGCATGTATCTCAAAAATCTAATAAAAACTAATGAATTTATATAACGAAATAGAGGTAGTAAATATGACAAAATCTAAAAAGAATACGAACATTGTAAGCCAGAGCAGCATGAAAAAAGAAGGAATTATTACTTCTTACGATGATTTTCCGTACACTAGTTATCCTTTTCCATATACTAGACCAGAATATATCGGAACTGTAGGGACGCTTTTCGGTATTAACCCGCCTCCTCTTGAAACAGCAAGAATTCTTGACATGGGCTGTGCAGGTGGTAATAATATTATAAATTTTGCTGAAATCTATCCTAACTCATATACATTAGGCATTGATCTCTCTAAAGTTCAAATTGAACAAGGGCTTGAATTAATCAATAAACTCCAATTAAAAAATATTGAGCTCAAGCACTTGTCAATTACAGATTTGGATGAATCTTTCGGTAAATTTGATTATATAATTTGCCATGGTGTCTTGTCCTGGGTGCCAGAACCTGTGAGGAACAAAATTGTTGAAGTTTCGAAAAAACTCCTAAATCCTCAAGGAATATCGTTAATAAGCTATAACACTCTCCCAGGGTGGAATATGATCAATACTATTAGAGATATGATGCTATTCCATTCTTCTAGTTTTAGTGATACGTCTAGCAAGATACAGCAATCTAAGTTGTTTCTAAATTTCATAAACGAGTCATTAGAAGGGTCTAGTTCTAGTTATGGCAACTTCCTTAAGGAAGAAGCAAGGGTCATTAATCAGAGAGAAGATAGCTATTTAAGGCACGAATACCTATCTGAGGATAATAAGCAATTCTACTTCCACGAATTTATTAAAATGGCTAAGGGCGAAGGATTAGCTTATCTAGGCGAAGCTAATGTTCATTCAATGTTTCTAGGAAATATGCCTTCCAAGGCAGTCGAGAAATTACAACACGTTAAAGATATAATTTTAACTGAACAATATATGGATTTTGTCCAAAATAGGAGATTTAGATGCACATTGCTTTGTCATGAGGGGCTTCCCATTAACAGGAATATAACTCCAGAGAATATAAACAGATTTTACATAACATGTAACATAGTTACAGCAAAACCTGAAAAAGAAATTGATTTGAAAAATTCTCTCGAAACGATTTCGTTCTACTTAGAATCCTTAGAAGGTACTAATGTTAGCACTTCTTCATCGCTAATGAAAGCTATTTTTTACACCTTCGCTGAGAATAAAGGGAATCCATTAAAATCAGAAGAATTATTTAAACTTGCTAGTGCCAAAGTTTCTGGCTATAAGCTCACAGATTTCGAGAAAGAATTTAATAATATTAGTGCAAAGTTAGTTTTTACAGGCTTTTTAAAATTGTTTGTAGATAAACCTAAGACGGTTTCTTTGGTATCAACTACCCCAGTAGTAAGCAACCTGGTCAAAAATCAAGTAAGTAACATTGCCTCAAATAAGCTTTGGGTAACCAATCAAATTAATGAAGTCGTGTATCTAAATCCATATGAAATAGTTGTGCTGCAAAATCTTGATGGTAAAAACGATCTAGACCGATTAGTTGAGATAATGCTTTCTAAATTTCTAGCTGGTGAAATAAACGCCAATGAAGGAGAAAAACGTATCACCGATAAAGCATCTCTAGAAGTTTTGGCTAGACAATGCGTAAATCTTGCACTTGAAAGATGTAGGACTAGCTACTTACTAATAGGATAAGAATAATAAGTTAATGAATGCAGAATATTTTGAAAAAGATAGAGAAGTATGGTTATAAATAAAATTATTGCTCAACCAAAGCAAGATGAAGTAAATGTCATTATTGAAATTCCAATGAACAGCGATCCAGTCAAGTATGAATACGACAAAGATACGGGTGCTATAGTGGTAGATAGATTTATGCAAACCTCTATGTTCTATCCTTGTAATTATGGATTTATACCTAATACCTTATCAGAAGATGGTGATCCGGTAGATGTACTTGTTATTACTAGCTATCCCATCATCTCTGGTGCGGTAATAAAATGTAGACCTATAGGGGTCCTGATAATG
>JBPBQH010000052.1:0-5731 GCA_050954685.1 Janthinobacterium lividum
GCAGTGGCCATTCAAGAAAAATTATCCTGATTTCCTAGATAGTTGGAAGCAAGAACAAACCCCTACTAGTTGGATCAAAAACAGTTGCGTCTGGTATTCACAAGTTCTTACGAGGGAACTTACTATAGAAAAATTCCAATCGTACATAACAAAACTTGGCTATGGAAATATGGATCTTTCTGGTGACAAGAAAAAGAATAACGGATTAACAAATTCTTGGTTGTCTAGCTCTCTTGAAATTTCCTCCGAGGAGCAAGTAGCATTTTTACAAAAATTACTTAATAACGAATTATCTGTTAGTTCGCACGCCTATGAAATGACAAGGAAGATTTTATTTGTGGATGAATTATCGGATGGATGGAAACTTTACGGCAAAACTGGCAGCGGCGTATTACTGAGCCCAGATAGAATGACAAAGCTAGATATTCAGCATGGTTGGTTTATTGGCTGGATTGAAAAAGACAGTAAAGTAATAATATTTTCAAATCATATTACAGACGATAAAAAAGAAGATGTTTTTGCAAGCGTAAGAGCGAAGGCTGATGCAAAGGAAAGATTAACAAAAATAATTCATGAAATTGAGCAAAAACGACAAAACTTACATGCGAAGAATTTGGAGATGTAAGTTTATATGCAAATATGAGTATAAAGGCAATGTAATCACGTTTCACAGGAGGCATGGAAATTTCTGAGCCTTAAAAGGTAGCCGTCAAAGTATAGACAGATTTCAGTTATAAGAGGCTTATAAATATCCACTCAAGAATCTTGTTGCAAATATAAAACCGTTAGTACATTCTAACTTTTTTAGCGTATAGAGTATCTATAAAATTTTCATTTAGAGTAATGTAATTACGTTTCATAACTTCCCTACCTAATAGTTTTTGGGAGAAAGTAGAAAATTATTTAATATAGAATTATAACTATTACTAACTGCTTATTATCTAGTGATAATTAAACTATGTTATGCTAATACTTATCTAGAAGTTGGTTAATCATTGCTTTGAGTGTTCGCAAAATTTTAGCTTCAGGACTTAAATTTTTGATTGCCCATTTTGTAATCCAAGGCTTAGCTAATTCCCACATGTTGAGATCAGGATTCAGACTCTGGCCTATTCCTTCTATAATTACCATGGTTTTTTGAAGTAGTAATAGTTGTGGCTGCGTTTCCATGCCAAACTGTTTGGTAATTTCAAATAATCTCATTAGTAGTTTGCCGATGGATATATCTTTACTAGCTACGCCAATCATCGGCTCATATATAGTTCTACAAGAGCTAGCAAAGCTATAGGGATTAGTAATTTTCGGTACATAGCCATTTTTAATATGAACTTGAGCGACCCTCAAATAGTCTCTACGCAAGAAAGCAGCAAGTATTTCGGCAATAGCTAGCCTATCGGTATCGGCTAGTCTGCCCATGATACCAAAATCTAATAAAGCTATTTTACCTGTATCCTTAACTAGTATATTACCTGGATGCAAATCTGCATGAAATAAACCATACTCATAGGCTTGATTAAAGAACATTACTGCTATATTCTTGGATAATTCAACCCTATCAATATTTCTCTTAAGTAAACCCTCTGTATCATATATAGATATACCATCGATCCATTGGGTTACTAATATGTTGGACGAATTAAATTGCCAATAAATTTTTGGTATGCAGATATTAAGATCCATAGCAGAATTATCAGCGACTTCCGACATTGCAGCAGCTTCTGTCCTTAGATCTAGCTCTTGATTCATAGTGTTTACGAAAACTTCGATAACTTCAAGAGGTCTGAGCCTGTTCATCGTCTTACTGATTTTTAGACCAATCTTAGCGAAAAGAAATAATAAATTAATATCATCCATATATTTTTTGCGAATTCCTGGCCTTAATATTTTAACGGCTACAAGCTCACCACTTAGCAATTGAGCTTGATGTACTTGGGCGATTGAGGCGGAGGCAATTACTTCTTCGCTAAAATATGTAAATATTTCTTTTATCTCTTTATCGAACTCTTTTTTGATTATTGTTTTCGCAATATCACTACTAAACTGAGGCAGTGCATCTTGTAAGTATTTCAGGCTAGTTGCGATCTTTGCGCCAACTAAATCAGGCCTAGTTGAGAGAGTTTGACCAAGTTTTATATAGATAGGGCCAAGCTGCTCCAAGCAATTACTCATTCTCTTACCAAAGTCATTAAGTGGGCGCTGAAACAGCACTAACGGGCAAAGTAATAGTTCCAAAAATCTGCCTATTATCTTTACTCTAATCGGTAGATCAAACTCATCACAATGAGTAAGCAATCTTTGCTTGCTAATGACAGACAGCATGCGCAACAAATTGATAATCATAGTTTATATGCACTATGAATAGCGGCGATACCGAAACTTAAATTCTGATAGTGAACTCTTTGGAATCCGGCGTCTCTGATAAGTTCAGCAAAAGATTGCTGATCTGGGAACAGATTGATACTCTCAACTAAATATTGGTAAGCATCAGCATTATCAGCAATTAATTTACCAATATTAGGAATGATATTGAAAGAATAAAAATTATAGCATTGTCTAAGAGCCGGTTTCACTTTAGAAAATTCTAGACATAAGAAACGGCCACCAGGTTTGAGCACACGGTAAGCTTCTCTAAGCGCTTCTTCAATTTTTGTTACATTTCTAATACCAAAACCTATGGTATAATAGTCGAAAATATTGTTTTCAAAAGGCAAAATTTGTGCATCAGCACAGAGATAATCTATGTTCTTGAGAAAGTTCTTATCAATCGCTCGATCTCTAGCTATGTTAATCATATCCTGATTAACATCGCAGATAGTTATATGAGTATCTAGATTATTCTCCTTAGTCGCTGTTGCTTTAAGTCTTAAAGCAATATCGCCAGTACCAGCAGCAACATCTAATATATTTGGATTAATTGAGAGATCAACTTCACTACAAAATTTAGCCTTCCATAGTCGATGAACGCCAAGGCTCATCAAATCGTTCATGATGTCATATTTTGAGGCTACGCTAGAAAATATTTCATTTACCAAGCTTTTTTTATCTTTTAAGTTAACTTTTTTAAAGCCAAAATTAGTTTTTTCTTCTGCGCCCTGCTGGTCGTTCATGATTGATTAATTATAATTGGCTTGATATAAATAATATTATAATTTCTTATACTAAACTACAATAGTTGATATATAAATGCCTGAATTGCCAGAAGTAGAGACGTTAAAACTATCGCTTCAAAAGAATTTAATCGGTAAAGCAATAGAAGAAGTCGAGATAAGGCGTCCAAAATTGCGTTACCCTCTACCATTGCATTTAAGGTCGTCTGTCATTTCTGCTAGCGTGATAGGCCTCATCAGAAGGGCAAAATACTTAATTATTACGCTTAGCAATGGTAATTCGTTAATAATACATCTTGGCATGAGTGGTCGCCTTACCTACCAAGAAAGTGTTTGTATTTATGCTCCAAAAAAACACGACCATGTGATATTTTCTATGCGGGGGGGCTACTTGATTTTTAATGATACTAGACGTTTTGGTATGATTGATATCGTGCCTACGAGCGATATTAATAATCATAAAATATTTGCAAGACTTGGTCCTGAGCCATTATCTGATGAATTTGATACGAAATATTTACAAAATCAGATAAACAGAAGAAAAACAGCTATCAAGACCGCCTTAATGAATAATTATATCTTGGTAGGAGTTGGCAACATATATGCATCTGAGAGTTTATTCTTAAGTAATATCCACCCAAATAGGAGCTGCGACAGTTTATCAGAGTTTGAGACTAAAAACCTTACAAACGCAATTAAGAAAGTGCTATTAAATGCGATTAAAGCTGGAGGTACTACTCTTAAAGATTTCTTAAATGGTGATAATCAACCTGGTTATTTCAAACAAAAATTGGTAGTATATGGCAGAGCCGGACAGATATGTAATAATTGTGGTAGTATTATAATTAAATTAAAACAATCGGGGCGAGCCAGTTTTTATTGTCCTAACTGCCAGACTTTATAGATTAAGTAATTTAGGTATATAATGAAAATAGCTACTTGGAATATTAATTCGGTTAAAATTCGTACTCAACATTTATTAGATTTTATTAGCGAAGTAAATCCTGACATTTTAATGTTGCAAGAGCTTAAGTGTGAAACTGACAAATTTCCATACGAAGAATTATCTCACTTGCCCTACAATCTTTATGTTCACGGTCAAAAATCTTACAACGGCGTAGCTATATTATCAAAATTTAGGGCGGATGAAGTAATATATAATTTCCCTAGCAACCCACTAAGCGAACAATCAAGATTTTTAGAAGTTACTGTGCAGACACCTATTGGATTTTGCCGTATAATATGTTTATATGCACCAAATGGTGGCGAAGCCTACAGTGATAAATTTGAAGCTAAACTTCAGTTTTTCGATAGTTTAAATAATTATCTAGAATCAATAAAAACTTTTGAAGAAAAATTAATTATTGGTGGTGACTTTAATATTTCTCCATTCGATATGGATGTTCACTCAGTTACGGAACTTGAAGATAAAACTTGTTTCACGTTGGTTGAGAGAGATCGACTAAGAGCTTTGCTAAATTTGGGCTTTGAAGATCAATTTCGTTTACTTAACCCGCAGTTACAAGAGTTTTCTTGGTGGGATTACAGAAGTGGTGCTTTCGAGCATAATAAAGGAATGCGGATCGATATGATTTTGACATCAGCTAATGCAACTGGGAATTTTTCTAAGTGCTATATAGATTATGAAATGCGTGCTAAAATCAAACCTTCAGATCATGCACCAGTAATCTTATATTAATATTACTACTTCATTAATTTCTAGAAACATTGTTTTGAAAATTTTAAAATTGTTCTTATATATAATAATTAGTCGTAATAAGTTAACAACTATTTAAATTATTTAAGTAATTTTATCAATGTATAATTTTCCAATTTTTGATGACTAAAATTAAACCTATAATTTTAGCAGGCGGCCTAGGGACTAGACTTTGGACACTCTCTTACCATTTTCATTTAAAACAATTTGTAAAAATCTTCGATGGTCAAAGTTTACTACAAAGAACAATCATCCGAAATTTACCTTTTGGTAAACCAACTATAATCATTGGTGAATTTTACGAAAAAATAGCTATCGATCAGATAAAAGAGCTAGGAATTAGATTTGATATCATCATCGAACCTATGCCAAAGAATACGGCACCTTGTGCAATTATTGTTGCGCTTATTGCTAGGGAAAAGAAGGCCAGTAAGATTTTATTGTTGCCTGTTGATCATCATATTCCAGAGGCAAGAAGTTATTTATCGACAATCGATAAAATGATCCATAACCCTTCCCCTTTATCCGTAATTGGCATTAGGCCAGTTTCAGCTCATACTGGTTATGGCTATATAAAAACTTCAAACATGATTAGCGAAGAAGTTTATGAAGGTGATCAATTTATTGACTCAACAATTGTCAGAGCTGATCAGCATAGTGCTGGAGCTAAAAAAAAGATTTGGGGTGCGATGAAGCGATCGGGCGAAGTAAGGGCGGACTGAGCACAAAAATTCAGGCGATATGTGATGCGCTTGGTAATCCTACTGCCTTGCATCTGACTGCTGGGCAAAGACATGAACTAGTAGGAGCAGATGCTCTAATGACTAAGCTTACTTTATCTAAAGCGGTTATTGCTGATACAAGCGTATGATGCTGACAAACGTATGCGTGATAAGCTTCAAGCCGC
>JBPBQH010000015.1:0-5731 GCA_050954685.1 Janthinobacterium lividum
TACTTCGCTAGAACCTTTATATAACTACTTACTAGATTTTCTTAACTTATTAAGGTCATCAGCCTTTGAAATTGATCGATTCTCTTGCTAGAGATTTTCGTATGTTTGAGTTATTTTGACTCCTTTGTTAACTCCACCGAAAGGTTCTATTATTCCTATTTTAGGTATTCAAGTGACCCATAATTCTAGCTTTATGTTCTGTCGCGTCACAATTATTTTTACAAATATTTCTTAAGCAAAATCGATATTATCTCGATACAGATTTAATAGATCTTAGGCTTTATTTAAAATAATTATTTTATTGCTCTGTCAATTTATCAGAATAATATTGCTCTCCTATAGTTATTTCTTCTCTACCTTTAGATGAACGCCAATCGTTTGTATCACGCAGAGAATAGATACATCCACAATATTCTTGCTTATAAAAATTTTCACGCTTAGCTATTTCGTACATACGTGCACTACCGTTGTCCTTTCGCCAATTATAGGTCCAGTATGTTATACCCTCATAGTGGGATGCTGCTTTTAGTCCAGATTCATTTATTTGGTTCATATCTTTCCAACGCGAAATTCCAAGTGAGCTAGTAATTACTTTAAATTGATTTTCGTACGCGTATAAAGCCGTACGTTCGAAACGCATATCGAAGCACATACTGCATCTGATCCCACGTTCGGGTTCTTGTTCCATACCTTTTGCGCGCGCAAACCAATTTTGTACATCATAGTCTGCATCGATAAATGGAATATTCATCTTTTTTGCAAAGCGAATATTCTCATCCTTACGAATTTCATATTCTTTCTTTGGATGTATATTAGGATTATAAAAGAAAATAGTTAATTCAATCCCTGCATCGACCATTTTTTCCATGATTTCTCCAGAGCAAGGCGCACAGCAAGAATGAATTAGTACTTCATTATTGCCACCGGGTACTTCATATTCTTTATTATTCATAAACATTATCTGATAAACTTTTGCGGTAAGTCTCACGGTAAAAACTTAAAATAAATAGAGTAACTACTGCAAGTGAAATTAAGTAGTACGCTATTGAATATCTATCACCTGTCCATCGCAATAGAGTCATAGCAACTAGTGGCGCTGAGCCACCAAAAATAGCAGCGCTCAAATTATAAGATAACGCGACTCCAGTAAACCTAACTCTTGTTGGAAAGATCTCTACTAGAGCTGTTGGCACTGGTCCCATATAGAAGGCGATAATAGCTGCGAACAATATTTGAGATGCCATAGCTATATTATAATTCATTGAACCAAGCGCCATGAATGTAGGATATATAGATACTATAAGCATTATAGCACCTATTTTAAGAATAGGACGTCGGCCTACTTGATCAGAAAGCATTGCTGATATTGGGAAAACTATCATCATAACGATTAAAATCGTAGCGCCTACTATAGAGCTTTGATCCTTTGTGTACCCTAAATTATGCATGAAGCTTTCTATAAAAACTGTAGCCGTATAAAACGGTGCTGTGACAGTAACGTAGATACCTATAGCAATTACTAACTGTAACCAATATTTAGTTACTGTCTCTTTGAGAGGAGTCCTCGATAGGCCCCCGCTTTCCTTAGCTGCTTTATATAGTGGACTTTCAGACAAATGTTTTCTGATATATAGGCCGACTCCACCAATAAATAAGCCAAAAATAAATGGTAATCTCCATCCCCAAGATATTAAATCTTTTTGAGGCATATAATATGCGAATGCTTTTGCAGTACCAAGTCCAAGAAGCATTCCTAGACACATACTTACGAACGAGGCACTGCCCGCTATTCCCCTTTTTTCTTTAGGAGCATGTTCTACTATATAAGCAATGCAGCCGCTAAATTCACCTCCGAGAGAAAAGCCTTGAACTAATCTTATTAGGACTAGTATTATTGGAGCTAAGATACCTATTGTTTGATAGCTCGGTAACAAGCCTATACCGGCTGTGGGTACGGCCATACATAATATACCGATTACGAGTGCAATCCGGCGGCCAAATTTGTCTCCTATATTTCCAAGAATGATCCCGCCAACAGGTCTAGCAATGAATCCTACAGCAAATACTGCGTTTGCCCATATTTCTTTATATTCGGAATGAGGAAAGAAATGCTGCGCTATTATAGAAGTAAATTGAGCGTACAGGGCATAATCGTACCACTCTAAGGCGTTACCAATCATTCCTGAAATAACAACTTTTCTCATAATTATCTATTTGACTTATTGAGTTGCTATAATAAATAAATCTAGTTCTGAGGCAATAAAAAAATTTACTTTGAGTAAAACTCAAAAATTAATCGAGCAATTAGGGCTGTTGAAGCAATTATAAAAGACGATAATTGAAGCAATGCTGAGATAAAGTAAAAATAATTTAAACCTTCTTTATACTTATATTTCTAGTCCTGTAGACTATAATTTTTAGTATAGCATATTTCCTGGATAATATAGTAACTACATTATATATTCTAGAATTCTTGCTTACTATTTTTCTATACTAGCCTTACGTCAGTTAAGCTAACATAGCGAACACGATAGTATCTCAAAACTGATAGCTGAAAGGCTTTGATTTGCCTAATATTAAAAAAAGTTTAAATGCTGAAATTTCGTTGTAAGAAGTGTTAATTTATTGTTTGTGAAGCAAAGTAAAATAATCAAATAAAGGCAGTGACAGCAGTAATTGGACTTTAGTAATTTTGCAATCTAATTTAGTTAAAAACTAGATCATATTATTACCGTCAATAAGTCTTTAAGGAGGTAATCCAGCCGCAGGTTCCCCTACGGCTACCTTGTTACGACTTCACCCCAGTCGCTAATTTTACCGTGGTTGGCTGCCTCTTGCGTTAGCTCACCACCTTCAGGTAAAACCAACTCCCATGGCGTGACGGGCAGTGTGTACAAGGCCCGAGAACGTATTCACCGCGGCATGCTGATCCGCGATTACTAGCGATTCCAACTTCATGCTCTCGAGTTGCAGAGAGCAATCCGAACTGAGATAACTTTTGAGGATTTGCTCCACGTCGCCGTATTGCGTCCCTCTGTAGTTACCATTGTAGCACGCGTGTAGCCCAACCCGTAAGGGCCATGATGACTTGACATCATCCTCACCTTCCTCCGGCTTATCACCGGCAGTTTCCTTATAGTTCCCGGCATTACCCGCTGGCAAATAAGGATGAGGGTTTCGCTCGTTGCGGGACTTAACCCAACATCTCACGACACGAGCTGACGACAGCCATGCAACACCTGTGTGTGGTCCAGCCGAACTGATGAAAAGCATCTCTGCGATTCTCGACCACCATGTCAAGGGTTGGTAAGGTTTTTCGCGTAGCATCGAATTAAACCGCATGCTCCACCGCTTGTGCGAGCCCCCGTCAATTCCTTTGAGTTTTAATCTTGCGATCGTACTCCCCAGGCGGAGTGCTTAATGCGTTAGCTACGAAACTGAAAGAAATTCTCCCAATATCTAGCACTCATCGTTTACAGCGTGGACTACCAGGGTATCTAATCCTGTTTGCTCCCCACGCTTTCGCGCCTCAGCGTCAGTTGTAGCCCAGATGACCGCCTTCGCCACCGGTGTTCCTCCTAATATCTAAGAATTTCACCTCTACACTAGGAATTCCATCATCCCCTACTACACTCTAGTCTGGCAGTTTTGAAAGCAATTCCGAGGTTAAGCCCCGGGCTTTCACTTCCAACTTACCAAACCGCCTACGCGCTCTTTACGCCCAGTAATTCCGAACAACGCTAGCCCCCTCCGTCTTACCGCGGCTGCTGGCACGGAGTTAGCCGGGGCTTTTTCTGCAGGTACCGTCATTATCTTCCCTGCTAAAAGAACTTTACAACCCTAAGGCCTTCATCATTCACGCGGTATTGCTGGATCAGGCTTTCGCCCATTGTCCAATATTCCCCACTGCTGCCTCCCGTAGGAGTCTGGGCCGTGTCTCAGTCCCAGTGTGGCTGATCATCCTCTCAGACCAGCTACTGATCGTCGGCTTGGTAGGCCATTACCCCACCAACTACCTAATCAGGCGCGGGCACATCCATCAGCGATAAATCTTTCCTCTTACGAGAATATACGGTATTAGTATTTGTTTCCAAATGTTATTCCATACTGATGGGTAGATTCCCACGTGTTACTCACCCGTTTGCCACTCACTAATTTAGAGCAAGCTCTAAATTGTTCGTTCAACTTGCATGTGTTAAGCATACCGCCAGCGTTCGTTCTGAGCCAGGATCAAACTCTCAAGTTTGATTCTGTCTACTTTTTGTTCAAAAAATTGACAGGTTTAATATCACTTAATAGTGATAAATTTGTTTTGCTGTCACTACCTATACTTGATTATTTACTTTAAAAACAGCTGCGAGAAAAGCTCGCGTTTAGTAAGGTAAGTTATAGGCATGTTGAGTTTCGTTGTCAACTACTTTTTTGTAGATTTTTATAATTTTTTACAAAAGTTTTAGGTAGTAAGATTTTTGACGAATTCTTAGTTTAATTTATAACTTTCAAGCTGCTAAGATAGAACCATCAAATTATGCTAATACAAATTAATGCTTCTATCTCCCTTCTAAATAGACGATAATTATTTACCTAGGAAGACTTGAATATAGTCAAACACAACTTTATTAAAAACTTCTGATTATCTTTAATCGAAAAAATTGTATTTCAACACGAATTATTAGATTAATAGATTTATAATTAGTTATTCGTTATAGATTTACCATTATCAAAAGTAAAACTTGATGTTTTAGCGCAAATCTCGCTACCAGCTTCTCAAATATTTCATACTTTCTTTTTTGGGGTTGTATCTTCTTACTCTAGGAAATAGATAGTTTTTTAATTAGCCATAAATTTAAGTCGTCGTCGTTTGGAATGCTAATTTCATAATCAACATATTGGTATTTATATGTAATACCTTTGCCATCAGGTATATAGCCACGTCTTATATATAACCTTTGGGCAGAACCATACCCGCCATCCATTCCTACATACAGTCCTACTCCAAGACCTACATCATTCATTCTAGTGGCGGCTAGCAACTTAGCTACCCCAAGCAATTTTGAGCCAATGCCAAAGTTACGAGAGAGTGGTAATACATTTAAATCCTTAATTTCGGGTATTCCATTTGCTAGAAAGAATCGATAGTTTAATTTCTATTTAAGAGTGATGTAACCTACTGGAATATCATTAACATACGCTACCTGTGTTTCTCTACTTCCTTCTTGTTGATCTTGAAAATATTGTTCAAAAGTTTCTTTAGGTTTGTACCAAATATCCTTCCTAAAACTGAGTGCAATCGAATCAATATCTACTAAAGCTAATTTTTTGATTAAAAGATTATTCATAATTCGCTTCTCTTGGGTAGCGCACGATTGCTATAACAAGAACATTTAGTTAATATATTGCCTAGTAATTTAAGTAATTAGGAATTTTGTCATATGAATCGCCTTTTATTTGTAATTCTTTGGTTCCAGATTAAGCAGGGTTTCAACCATCGTATATTTATTCCATTTTTCTACTAGGGTACACTCAACATTAATAAGCTTCTTACTGCAAACCTTGTGAATGATATTTTTTGAAGAATGGCCAGCTGACTTAATTTCTATAACATGAAAAAACACAAAAAATATATAACTTAATTATCATAATATATATTACTTGAAATATAATTTATATAATTTTCTATTGTAATTTGGATTTTTATATTTCATATTTAGACCAATTCTATCATATGTAA
>JBPBQH010000016.1:0-5717 GCA_050954685.1 Janthinobacterium lividum
GTACGCCAGAAGGCATCTTAGAGACTGCTATTGAGGCCAGAGCAGAAGATGTTATATCAGATCAGGAATATCATTTAATATACTCAGCTATAGAAAACTTCACAGAATGTCTTGAGTTTATGACTACGAGATATGGTTCTCCGGAAGATTCTCATATAGGATGGAAGCCTCATAATACTTTTGTAATAGACGATTTCGAAAGAGCAGAAAAATTATTGAAGCTTGTCGATTCTCTAGAAGAAAGTGACGACGTGCAAAGAGTATTTGGCAATTATGAACTATCGGACAGAGTATATGAGAAATTATTTAGAGCGTAACGGCAATAAATATCAATATCAACTTAAAGGATAATCCTTATTAAAAATTAAGATCGTAGAACAAATTACCATTTTTGCAGAAGTGGTAAAGATATTAATAATTCATTATACAATTAATGCAGAAATTATTCTAAATACTGACCAAGTTAATGTAAATATAACTAAAACTTAAGAGACGAAAATATCTTAATTAAAGCAGAGAATAAATTGATTAATCAAATTTTACACGCACCAGACCTAAATGAGTTTGAAAAATACTTAAGCCACGCTGACAATCAAACCTTAGTAGTTTTCGATATAGACGAAGTGATTTTTACTTCCAAAGATCAAGTATTAAATCCTAATTACAAGAGCTACAGAGATGTACTAGAGAAAAAATTAGCAGAGCAGGTAGATGCTGATAAGCAGAAGAAGTTGAATTTTTTATTATATAAGCTTCGCCCTAGAGTTATTGTAGATCCAAATATTTTACGCATATTTGATTTCTTGCTACGCAAAAATATAAAGACTATTGCGTTGACGCATTGTCCAACAGGAATGATTGGAGGAGATAACTTTGAAATTTTAAGAGTTGCGCAGCTCAAAAATTTCGGAATAGATTTCAGTAAATTATTACCGCATGTAATAGATGTGGATCTATCAACTATTAGCACAGATATAGGTACGCCTCAATTCCTAAATGGAGTCATTTTAACTGGAAAGATTGAAAAAGGAATAGTTTTGAGAGAATTTTTAAGAAAAATAGCTTTTAAACCTAAACAAATTCTTTTCATAGATGATAGGATTGAGAATTTATTATCGGTTCAATCGATGTGTGCTGACTTGGAGATCGAATATGTCGGATTCGAATACACTGCAGTGGCTGATACATTACCAATACCATTTGATGAAGAAAGAGCTAACTTACAGTTTCAAATTCTGATGCAAGAAAGTATTTGGCTAAGTGATGAACAGATAAAAGACAGATTGGAAACCAAGTGAAATGGGTAAGAAAAATACGTTATTGATTATTGATGGTTACGGTTTCGTATTTAGGGCTTATCATGTACAACCTCCTCTTATCGCTCCAAATGGCAAAAATGTCGGAGCATTATACGGTTTTACTGCCATGTTACTGAAAATTCTTAATGATTTTGAACCAAGTCACGCTGTAATAGTATTTGATTCAGGTGGCAAAAATTTTCGCCATGAAATTTTTCCACAATACAAATCCCACCGTCCTCCTGTGCCACAGGATCTAATTGATCAATTTAGTCTAGTTAGAATAGCAGCATCTAGTCTCAACTTTTATATACTAGAAATGGCAGGATTTGAGGCTGACGATATAATAGCTACTTTAGCGACTAAAGCAGATGTTCTAGGAGAGGAGGTAGTTATAATCTCATCAGACAAAGATTTGATGCAACTGGTTAATAATAATATCAAAATGTATGATCCTGTCAAATCGAAGTATATTACTGAAGAAAATATTATAGAGAAGTTTGGAGTCGAGCCTTCAAAAGTAAGGGAAGTGATGGCATTTGTAGGGGATTCATCTGACAATATTCCGGGAGTACTGAGTATCGGACCAAAAACTGCCGCTCTACTAATTCAAGATTTTGGCTCGCTAAAAGGAGTATTAAGTTCATTGGATCAAATTAAGAATGTGCGACAGAGAGAAATTATTAGGGCTTCAAAAGAACAAGCATTGATGTCATGGTATCTAGTCGGTCTTGATAATAAAGTTAATATAGAATTAGATCTAGCTTTAATGCAATGGGTCCCTCCTACTGCTGATCAAGTCATGGATTTCTTGAACGAGTATGGATTCAAATCATTGCAAAAGAGAGTAGAACAGCTTTTTAAGTTAGAAATTAAAGACAATACTAAAGTCATTGATAAAATAAAAAAGAAGGCCGCTTTTGTAAAAATCAATAATCATGAAGAGTTAGTTAAAGCCTTGAGCGAAGCTCACAGAAGTGGCCTACTTAGTATACACTTAGTAAACTACAAAAATAAAAATGTAGCCGTAATTCTGGCAATTTCCAAGTTAAACTTTGTTATTGATCTCATAGATAATTGTCAAGGTGCTATGCAAACTGACTTTTTTTCTCAAAATTATTCAGAAACCAATCATTGGTTTTTAAAAGAACTTATTAAAGTTTTAGAGAACAAATCTATAAAAAAAATTACTTATAATTTGGGCGCGTTAATAAATTTTTTTAAAGAAGCGGATATTAAATCATGCGAAGATTTGAATTTAATGAAGTACTCGGTGAGTGCTGGATTGATGCAAGAGGATTTATTTAGTCACATATCTAAAAACGTATCAGTTGAAGAATTAATCGCAGAATCAGTGATCGCAATTGAGAGTTTTGAGCAAGAATACTATCTGCTTGCTTTGAAACTAAAGGATGATAACGCTCTGACCTTATATAGGAATATAGATATACCTCTACGTTATGTGCTCAATAAAATTGAAAGTCATGGTATTGAAGTAAATTGCTCCTATTTAAAGCAATTATCTAACGAATTTAATAACGAAATTCTGGTTTTGGAAAAACAAATTTACGAGATTTGTGATACAAAGTTTAATATTGCCTCGCCTAAACAATTAGGTGAAGTTTTATTTGAAAAAATGCATCTGCCAACAGGAAAAATATCTACAAAGTCAAAATCTTACTCAACTGGAGCTGATATACTCGAAAAACTTAGTGCAAAGGGATTTGGAATTGCTGACTCTTTACTACGTTGGCGAGGTTTAACAAAGTTAAAAAATACTTATACTGACTCTTTACAGATACATGTTAATAATTCAACTAATAGAATTCATACAACATTATTGCAAAATTCGACTACAACTGGAAGACTCAGTTCTCAAGATCCAAATCTTCAGAACATACCGATACGTTCTATAGAGGGTAACAAAATAAGATTAGCTTTCATTGCAGGTCGCGGGATGAAATTAATTTCAGCTGATTACTCACAAATCGAACTTAGAATACTTAGTCATGTAGCTGACATTACTTCTCTTAAAGCAGCATTTAATGCAAATGAGGATATACATGCTAGCACTGCTGAACGTATCTTCAAAGTTAGTAGAGAGGATTTAACACCAGAACATAGAAGAAAAGCTAAAGCAATAAATTTTGGCATCATTTATGGTATTAGTACTTTCGGCCTATCTAAACAACTAAATATAGCTACTAGTGAGGCAGCAAATTATATAAAGCAATATTTTATAGAGTATCCAGGTATCAAAGAATATATGGAACGTACTAAAAATTTTGCAAGAGACAAAGGTTATGTCAAGAATCTTTTTGGTAGAAAATGTTTTGTTCCTGCTATCAATGATAAAAATTATGTACTCAGGCAATTTGCAGAACGCGCAGCAATTAATGCACCTATCCAAGGGACGAATGCGGATATAATAAAGATTGCGATGATAAATATGAATTTGGTTTTAGCTAAGCATAACTTAAGAACGAAGTTAGTTCTGCAAATTCACGATGAGCTTCTTTTTGAAGTTCCTGAAGACGAGGTGCAAATAGTAATGCCAATGATCAAAAATATAATGGAAAGTGCCTACTGCATTAGTGTACCTCTTCCTGTGGAAGCTAAAGTTGGAAGAAATTGGATGGAGATTCACTGAAATTATTTAATATATCTCTATTAAGATTTCATAATAATAATATCAGATTATGCTTTACAAAGCTGGCGCTATATCCCATACTAATGTTAGCAAGCTAAATATTAAATTTGTAAGCGTTTTGTTTTTTAGTATCGCTCTGACCATATGTTTTGGATAGATCGCAAAATATTAAAATCTTTCGTTTTGAAAAATATAACAAGCTAACACATTTAATGTATTGCTTAATGCTAAAATCTAAATTTAATAGGGAATACAATATTATGTCTGAATCAAATCACGAAGAAATTTCAAAAAAAGGACGTGAAGAAGCCAAAGCAATAAAAAATGATATAAAAGATATTATCAAACGTATGAGTAGTCTCAAAGGAGAAGCTATTACTGCTTTGTATGACGATTCTGAAGAATTAATGTCAGCAATGTCAGGCATGAAAGACAAAGTATTAGGTAACAGTAAAAGTAACCTGAAAGATATGTACGCATGTGTTGAAAATAATCCGATGAAGAGTGCATTATATTTCTTCGGTGCTGGAATAGTTCTAGCATTACTTATGAGAAAATAAGAAAATGTTGGATGGTTTAATTTCACAACTAATAGGGGCGCTCAAGAGTCAAATCTTGCCCCCTGTGCAGCGCTACTTCACATATATCTTTATCTTGATTGGTATAGTATGGCTAGTAGGGGCTAATTACTATTATGTCGTTAGCGAAGTAGATAAATCAATTGGATCTTTATTAAGTGGGGTTATATTTCTTGTTATGGCGCTAATCACATATCTTTGGGAAAATTATATCACTAAAAAAGTGATGACAAATAATAATAGTTTAAGTGAATTGTTAATTAAAGCTTCACCTTTTTTGGCTCCGATAGCTTTTAATGGTGTAAAAAATGTAGTTTTTAATAGAAAAATCTTTAAATTATTAGCAATAGGAGCTGCTGCTTACGTGTCTGGAAAATTTCTACTAGGCGGCAAACGTAAGGGTTAGGCAGTGACGGTATCTTAAACTACTAAGAAAGCTCATTTGAATTGAGTGGGTTATTAAACTTATAACGCCTGTTATCCTAGTGAGTATCGCTACATTTCTTGACAAGGACGACATTAGCGAGTATAACTCTCATGTTCTTCTATAGGACTTTTAGCACCCGTAGCTCAATTGGATAGAGTACATGACTACGGATCATGAGGTTAGGGGTTCGACTCCTCTCGGGTGCGCCATTCTCCGTTTTTTAGCAATTAGATTTCTATATATAGCACTAGGTAATTTTATATTATCCTTTCAATGAAAGTTAATGCTTTGAAAGCTGAAAAGTGTAATACTCGAAACCTCGCTTTATTAAGCTATGTTAGCAAATATTATAAAAACAAGGCACGTAATAAATTACCTAGATAATCGTCGTGAGAACACTAATTATTGTCAAGTTATTCATATTAAGAGAGCATACAGGCTCAAAGGATATTAATCTGTTTTAAACAACTAATTAACTAACTTGTAAAAAGCTTTTATAATAATTAGACCTCCTAGAAAATAAAGAATTACATGCAGGAAATTATTAAAAATTATAGCGCGCATAATAGTCCCCATTTATTAATAATGTAGTGCTAGATTTAAGTCCCCCTAGCCGTGTCTTACAAAATGTTTTATATTGTATAAAGTTGTTTTCTCCTTCTCTCATCGAAACTGATTGGCTACCTAATTATATAATTAAGCCCTCTAAGTTCTTAAAGATTGAAATTTTTGTTATAGCCTCTATAATACTAATCTATAAATAG
>JBPBQH010000161.1:0-5705 GCA_050954685.1 Janthinobacterium lividum
GTTTCCAACTTTTATTCATATGCTAAGGAAGGTCACCAGTTGTACGAGCTATTTGCTGCTCAATCACAAAGCAAGGTCATAGATGATGCAACGGTACCAGAGGAAGCTCAAGAAAGTAATGAGCTGATAAAGTTCAAAGGGCAGTACACCGCGATAGCAGACAGTGACGGAGATGTTGCAACTTTATGGGAAGAGATTATCACTTATAGCTGGTAAATTACTTGATTGGTCAGAAGATAAAGTAACTAATATTAAATTATTGAAGAATATTCCAGTCAACAAATCTACTGGAACTGAAGAAGAGCAGTATTCAGCAATCAACGAACTAAAGAAGGTAGAGTACTGTTACCATAGTTTGTATCCGCATTACAAAGATATTGGTTTAGTAATTAAAGATTACTCTAAAAATATCGTAAAAGGTCTTAAGTACTCTGATGCAAGTGTTAAAGCCTATAGTCTAATTAGATTATTAGCTGGTACGATATTAGCTCAAGAGGTGAAAGAAAAGATATCTGAAATACTAAAGGGTGTCTATGAAAGTAAGCTAGAACTATTCAAACCAATAGAGTGCTTAGAAACTCTAACAATAGAGGGCACAACGAGAGAGGTGCAAGAGCAGCTAGATAACAAAGAATCGCAAAGAGGCAGTAAAGCATGATCACGACACAAACGCAAGTTTACTAAACTTTTCTGGCAACCAGGATGCTGGAGCTAACTCAACTTTGTCTGATGAATACAATATTAACTATGTATTATTGAGTGGAAAGAATGCAGACTTACCTGTTGATGAGGGGTGATTGAGAGCCAACAAAGGAGTTTTTGATAACTCTCTCAACACTAATTTAAAATTATTTTTTATCCTTCAAACGGTTGTGCTTAAATTTCGTGCCAAACCCCCCGTGTTTCGGGTTTGGTAGAAAGCGGATTAACTTGGACTATACTGTCTCCTTAATAATTTAATCAATATTGTAGTTCTTTTGCTAGTTAGCAGTATCCTGGTACATAACTATGCTGAAGAGGCAGTATATGCTATACTCCTATTAGATAAGCTCTACAATCAATCAACAAATAATAAGATAAATATTATATATATTAGTTTCAAATTTTTAGACCCCAAGAATGATGTCGCGTTTCGGCATATATTGAGTATTGAAGGACTTGATCCTGCTGAATTCATGCTCGGTGTAAAGGCTACATCAATTGAGAATAGTTCTGCAATTGTAAGAAATGATATTGCAAATATAAAGGTCATTGATAATACATTTGATAAGCTCATGTTAAAACATCCTGAATATAAAATCCTGAGAACAGTATTAACTAAGTTAATGGAACAGGAATATTTGAACGTAGTACTAAAAAGAATAAAGATATATTTATTCATTTTACTAACATAGTAGAAAAGTGGTGTTATTTCTGTGCGTCCAGCAAAGGCTGGTTTGTTCAGCAGGGATTAGGCCTGTCAGGGTAAGAGTCAGAACTCTGTAACTTGGGTAGCAATGCGATAGGAAACTTGAAGCATTAAAGCCTACTGACTAAAGCCATCTATAAGAATAGTAGCTACTAGGCCGCAGCGAGCGAAAGCGAACACATAGCTGGCCTCGAAACGCCAAGAAACTGAGAGTTAAATCCTGAGATGGAGGATGAAAACAATATAATATGTCGAGAATGACTGATACGGCACATTATCTCAGCGGGGTAATAGGTAGCAAAGACAAACTAAGCAACTGGAGAAGCCTTCCTCATCCCGTTAGAAATAGCGGAGGCAAGGTACTCATTATATCTGCACACTAGAAACGCTGCAAGAAGCTTATAAATTTCTATACTAAACTCTTTGATCATAAATTGCAACTAAGTCTCTACTGGGCTGAAAAATCAGTACACTTCTTTGGTAATCTTGCAATATATTAGATACTATATGTTTAAACTCTCTTGGTAGTATCGTTAAATTCATTCCATCTAATATTTCTTTTATTACAGGTAGCTTTTGCATTCTATACTGTAATTCGCTTACCCCGTTCAAATGTTCCTGTTCCATTAACTTACTTAATATAGTGCCAAGGAATTTATATTCGGGATGTTCTAACATGAGCTTATGAAATGTGCTATCGGTGGCCTCTATACCTATAGTACCATTTTTTACAATTGCAGAATTACTATTCTCAGCTGATGTTGCTTTTACATTAAGTATAAATTCAGCAGACTCAATTCCATCTATACTCAATAAATTGCCTTCTAGATTAGCTAAATCATGTCTAAATGAAGCGCCAAAGGTTTTCATATCTGTTATTTGATATTGATCTTTAATAACATTACTAAAGCCCTCTAATATATTTTTTATCTCACTTCTTAAAGTTATATCTCCGCTAAGATTTCTTTCATCTATAGCATTTATATTCTTCAAAAGTTGTTCTTCATATGTTTTTTTTGTCACAAAAACTATAGCTATAGCACGGCATTCCTTTATGAATAAGAATTCCCTTAAAAAATTCATTTATTATTTCTTTATGTGCTACTAGCTGACGCTGAATCTCTGCTATGACATTTATGGACTTTAGTTCAATAATTTCTGTAACTAGTTTGCCTACCGTTAATATGTTGGCCATTTCTGGCTCAACATTAGCATTAATGTTCAACGATTCGATTTCTGCTCCGAACAGAATTAAAGTTTTAACTACTGCTATTTTCTTTTCTTTAAATGCAGTAATTCTGCAATAAAAGCTCTCTAATGGCTCCTTATCGAATTTGGCAGGATTGGTTTGCGCTGCTCAATGCAAAGGTGTACTGCCGTCATTGGGTTTAGCTTCCAGATTAGCTCCTAGCTTTATTAGTTCATTGATAGCTTCAACATGTCCGCCAAATGCTGCATTATGCAAAGGGTTATTACCACATAGGTCAGTAATCTTAACAAAGTCTACATTTTCATTTCTTCCTAAAGTGATCAGATACGTTTAGGAATTCTAATGCACTACCTTCAGCAGCAAAGTGAATAGCTATACTACCATTTATTTGGCACATACCGAGTCATTGGTTCAATGTTTATTACTTCGATCAATTCTTTAAGTACACATAAATAATCCTTTGATGCTACATAATGAATTAACGATAGTCCTGCCTTATTTTTAATCAAATCTATAACTGAGGCAGCTAATCCATTAGCATTGACATCAATAAAGTTTTTTATTTCTTTACGGAATGAAGCAATGTTATTATTAGCTATAGCGCTAAAAATTAACTCAATAAGAGACTTAAGATCTCCCAGTTTTGGAATTTTAAGAATTATTTGCTGTTCAATGTCTATTCTGTCTGTATTATCTGAGTTAGCTTCTTCTATATTTCTTTTCCTATAATTGGATTTTGTAACTGTAAAAGCAATCATATTCGTATCATTGAGGTCTTTTGCCAAAAGCGGTGTGCGCATACCACTACGTATGCAAAGCAAGTATTCATTCCTAAAATCAACAAGCTAATGCAAATCAGAAAAAAAGGGTACTGTTAACTTTCTTAAATAGGAATATATTATGAATTAACATAAATCAATAAACTATTACTTAATACTTCGTATTATCCTTAAATGTAAAGCTGAAGTACCTTTTACAATTAGCCTTAAGGTTAATTGTAAGAGTATGACTTAAAGTTATTTATTGGCATCGCTTCACTAACTGGATCATTTTTACGTACTGAGTGAAATATAGGTTAGATAAATCTTTTGATGAATGCCAATTTTCACTTTCGAGCTGAATGATTTTTTTATTATATTTATTATAAAATTTTGTATCCTGGTCTGTACTAAAGACTAAACATTTTAAAAAAGGATTTTCATTTAATATATATTGGAATTGATTTATATAATTCAAATTTTTATTTGATGAATAATCACTCTTAATTACATTATTGTTGTAAGCAAAAAAATATTCTAGGCTATCACTAAATAGTAGAATTTGAGATAAATCCGAAAGAGTATTATCTTTAATTCTTGATAGATCACTTATTTTTATTAGTGAATTTTCTAGACGTTTGATTATGGATTGTTTTGATTCTGGAAATTGGTCTATGAATAATATGCTCAGCTTTTTCAACAAAATTTCTACGTTTCCTAAGTCTAGCCATAAATGCCAATTAGGCTTACCATTATTAAAGATAATTTTAAGCTCCTGAAAATCACTTAGCTTAATAATTTTTCTAGCATTAATATTCATTAATTTAGCAGCGAAATAGTCAAAATCTTTGTCAATATAAATATTTATGTCAGCAGTTTTTATGTCACTCAAATCGCTGAGCTTAACAGTGTGATGGTGAGGACAACCGTTTGAATTTGCTAAAGAAATAACTTCAATTTGCTCATCGAGAAGCATTGCCACGATACTTGCTATTGGGCTTATACTAGTGACAACTTTGGCACTGGCAAAGCAATATGCAGGTAAGAAGAGAAATATTAGAAATTTGGAAAGTTTATTTATCATATAAAATCTGGTATTCTTTTATTTAGTTGCTCTCTACTTAGTTGAAAATTGCTAGCAATCCAAGTGTCTTTTAATAAATTTAATATCTCTCCTATCTTCTTACCATCCACATTTTTTATAAGTAGATCATTTCCATTGATGGGAAATATTGGTTTCGCGTGACGAGTAACTCGGGATACGAATTCTTTTGCATGATTATTGTTAAGTTTATTTAAGCTAGCGGCACCGATAATATATTCTAGAAAATTTTCTTTATCTAACCAAAGTTTTCTAAGCATAAATTCATAATTATAATCGTTCAAATGCTTTAGAAAAAATATCATATCATATATAATGATACTTTCTCGGCGAGAAAATTTTATTCTAATTAACTGCTGAATCGTCAAACCTTCGATTGAATAAAATATTAGTGCGTATTTTGTCAATAAATTCAGCTCAATCTGATATTCTTTCGCAAAACTATTAGCTTTGCATAATACTCCACCAGCAAAGTAAGTAATAGGCGTAATAACTTGCAAAATATTATTATCATGCATCAGTTGTAAAATTGAATCGCAACCTTTGTGCCTTAGTATTTTATCTAATTCTTGTCTAATTCTTTCGTGTGAGAGATTTTTTAGTCCATGTTTTAATTTTATGCAAGCTGTTAGGCTTTTAGAATCAATCAGTTTAGCATAAATACAAGAAAATCTGAAAAAACGCATTATTCTTAGAAAATCTTCGGAAATACGAGCAACTGGTTTGCCTATAAAGGTAACTTTGAAACTATTGAGATCTTCAATACCTCCAAAATAATCATAAATTTGTTTTTTAAAAGGGCAGTAACTCAAAGCATTGATCGTAAAATCTCTTCGCTGCGCATCTTCGAGAAAGCTCTTCGTAAACATAACTTGAGGATAACGGCCATCATAATTAAAATCTTTCCTAAGAGTAGTTATTTCAAATTTTTCAGAACGGTAAAAAGCGCTCACAGTGCCAAACTTAACGCCAGTTGGTATAGTCTTAATTCCGTGACTTACTAACTTATTGATAACTAAATCTGAGGTAAGAGTGGTAGCAATATCTATATCACTATTACAGCGATTAATTAATGCATCCCTTACACACCCCCCTATTAATCTGGATTCATGATGATCTTCCTTAAGACAACTTAAAATATATAAAACATGCTTCGAATCAATATTTAATTCTTTGTTTATAATGACAGTCATCAGTTTCAAATAAAGGTAAAATTTCTTAGGACTC
>JBPBQH010000017.1:0-5664 GCA_050954685.1 Janthinobacterium lividum
TGTATTATGATTTGATCTCTGAAATTTCAACAGATTATATATATCGACTGAAGGTGAACCATCCTTTTTCTTCTTCTTCGTTCTAACAACTATTCTAGTAGAATCTACTTGCTCTACAATTCCATCGTTTAATGCGACAACTGAAGATCCTGAATCTTTAGCAACTACTCCCTCTATACCAGTTCCTACTAGAGGTGCATCACTTCTAATTAAAGGTACTGCTTGTCTTTGCATGTTTGAACCCATAAGAGCCCTATTAGCATCATCATTTTCTAAAAAAGGTATTAGTGAGGCTGCAACTGATACTACTTGCATTGGCGTAACATCGATAAGATCTACTTTCGTAGGGGCAACCATAACAAAATTGCCGCCTTCCACTCTACAATTAATCAAATCATCTTGTAATTTACCTGTAGCATCTACTTTCGCGTTTGCTTGAGCAATCTTATATTTACCTTCTTCAATTGCGGATAAGTAAATTACCTCGTCAGTAATTTTACTATCGACAATTTTTCTGTAAGGGCTTTCAATAAAACCGTGTTTGTCAACTCTAGCATACGTTGCCATTGAATTTATTAAACCGATATTTTGCCCTTCAGGAGTTTCAATTGGACAAATTCTGCCGTAGTGAGTTGGATGGACATCTCTTACTTCAAAGCTAGCTCTATCACGGCTAAGACCGCCAGGTCCTAGAGCTGATAATCTTCTTTTATGAGTGATTTCCGAAAGAGGATTTGTCTGATCCATAAACTGGGAAAGTTGTGAAGTGCTAAAAAATTCTTTTATAACAGATATCACAGCTTTAGAATTCACAAGATCATGAGGCATCACGGCATCAATATCTACGACTGACATTCTTTCAATAATAGATTTTTCCATACGGACTAGACCAGTTCTAAATTGACTTTGAATCAATTCTCCAACGGACCTTACTCTCCTATTGCCAAGATGATCAATATCATCGACCTGTCCCTTACCATCTTTCAGCTCAACTAACACCTTGAGTATATATTTAATATCATCTGCCATCAGTATCACGGTATTTTCAGGCGCATTAAGACCTAATCTTGCGTTCATCTTTATTCTTCCCACTTCAGATATGTCATATCTGTCTGGATCAAAAAATAGGTTATTAAATAGAATTCTACCAGCTTCTGCGGTAGCTGGTTCCCCAGGACGCAAAACCCTGAATATATCGATCAAAGCAGCATCTTGCTCCTGATTTTTATCAGAAAATAAAGTATTCCTTATATAAGGCCCAGATTGTGCATTAATTGCCAGAACTTCGATTGATTTGAGCTTCAACTGCTCGACCTGTTGTAGCAAAGCAGGCGTTATTAAGTCACCAATAGGAGCTATGACTTTGCCGCTTGCAGGATCGATTAGCTTTTCTGCTAAAAATTTCCCTATTAATTGTTCACCTTCAACTAGAATGTTTTCGACGCCATCTTTAGCAAATTTTACAGCTAAGCGAGGTGTTATTTTTTGACCAGCCTGTAGGACAACTACACCACTGTCTGAATCTATTAAATCATTAAGAAGTCTATGAGCATTCATGGATTCAGGAACAAACTTGGTAGCCCATTGATTACTAGTTTTAGAGACGTAAGTGATTGAATCGTAGTAAAATTTAATGATTTCACTACTACTCATGCCTATTGCACGTAGTAGGGTAGTAACATATAGTTTTCTTTTTCTATCAATTCTAAAATAAGCTATATCTTTTGAGTCAAATTCAAAATCAAGCCAGGATCCTCTATAAGGTATTATTCTTGCAGAATATAGAAGTTTGCCCGAAGAATGACTTTTACCGCCATCATGATAGAAAAATACTCCCGGAGAGCGATGCATCTGGGAAACTACAACTTTCTCAGTGCCATTTATAACAAAAGTACCATTCCTAGTCATCAAGGGTATATCGCCCATATATACTTCTTGCTCTTTAATACCTTTGATTTCTCGAGCTCCGGTAGTTTCTTCCAAATCCCACACGCTAAGACGCAAGGTCACTTTGAGTGGCGCTGCGTAACTTAAGCCTCTTTGTCTGCATTCTTCGACATCATATTTCGGATTATCAAATTCATATTTAACGAATTCTAAGGTAGCGATATTTGAAGGGTCATTAATAGGAAAGATCGAACTTAGTACTGATTGCAAACCTTTATTTTCACGCTCGGAATCCTTAATATTAAATTGCAGAAAGCTCTTTTCATAAGAATTTTTTTGCACTTCTATCAAATTTGGTATGGATGCAACCAAATTGATTTGACCAAAATTTTTTCTTATACGCTTACCGATCGATAAGGATGACGACATATGATCTCCTAATTAATTTTTACACTTTCTAAAAAAGTTAATAAGTTTTGTAAATAAGTAGATGAGGTGTTATATACTCTCGATAAATTACCGTTATCGTAACCATTCTTATCAAGACACTGAAGTAGAGGAGCACTTTTCAAGCAAAAGTCAATAGGCACAGCGAATTCAAAAACTTTGAAATAGTTTACGGTGATTTTAAATACTAAAACTAAGTGCACTATAAACGACTCGATATACCCATGATTCGCAGTTGATATTAGCAATTTAGAGACCCTTAAAACTCAGATTCAACATTTAATCTTGTAAACCCATTCGTAAAAATGGTTATAAAATATTTAAGAACGGAAGTACCTTGTAGACAAAAATACAAGGTACTTATTGATATTCGATATGTACTTATTTAACTGTAGCTTTGGCGCCAGCGGCTTCAAGTTTTTCTTTTATTGCTTCAGCATCAGCTTTATTTAGACCAGATTTTATGACTACTGGGGCGCTTCCAACCAAATCTTTGGCCTCCACTAGGCCTAAACTGGTAATTTCTCTAGTTACTTTAATTACTTCGATTTTCTTGTCACCAATACTATCTAGGCTTACATCAAATTCTGTTTGCTCAGTAGCGGCTTCAGCTACTGGTGTAGCTGCGGCTGCCATAGGCGCTGCAGCGGACACTTCCCATTTTTCTTCTAACAATTTTGAGAGCTCAGCAGCTTGAATGACTGTCAATGATGATAATTGCTCAATAATTTTATTCAGTTCAGGTAATGTATTTGACATAATTTTTCCTTATTTATAATTTAGTTATTTTTCTCACTATAAGCTTTGAGTAATCTCGCGATTTGAGCAGCAGGCGCTTGTAATATACCAACGATTTTACCTCTTAATTCATTTAGAGAAGGTAATTTAGCTAATTCCTGTATCTCATTAGCATTCATTATTTGATTATTTACAATACCGCCAATCACTTTGAAATTATTATTGGATTTTGCAAATTCCATAACTTGCTTAGCGGCTGCAATAGCATCAACTGAATAAGCTATGGCAGTCGGTCCCTTAAGGAAGACTGAAAGACCCTGTGTACCAACAGTTTCGGTAGCAATCTTTAAAAGAGTATTTTTCACTACTTTAAAACCAGCTCCATTCTCTCTAAGAGATTTCCGAAGAGCTGTTATTTTACTCACACTTAAACCATGATAATGAGTTATTATCACTGAATTTGATTCTTTATATATATTCTCAAGTCCTGCAACAAACTCTCGTTTTTCTAATCTTAACACTGGAAAGTTCTCCCTATAAATTTGTTGTATTAACAGAAGATAAATCTATTTTCACCGACGGACCCATTGTTGAAGATAAGTATATAGACTTCATATAAATCCCTTTAGCTCCAGCGGGTTTAGCTTTATTTATCGCAGTAACTAGTACTTGAGCATTTTTAACCAAATCTTTGTTAACGAATGACAGTTTACCAATTCCTGCATGAATTATTCCGTTTTTATCAACTCTAAATTCTACCTGTCCGCTTTTTGCATTTTTCACAGCCGTCTTGATGTCATTAGTCACTGTTCCAAGCTTGGGATTAGGCATTAAACCTTTTGGTCCTAATATTCTTGCCACTTGACCAATCAAAGCCATCATGTCTGGAGTGGATATACAAATATCAAAATTTATTTTCCCAGCTTTGATTTCTTCAATTAATTCTGAAGATCCTGCAATATCAGCACCTGCATCTAGAGCCTCTGCAATCTTATCATCATCTTTACAGATAACCGCAACTCTAACAGTTTTACCTGTACCTGCAGGCAATGACACAATTCCTCTGACCATCTGATCAGAATGACGTGGGTCTACTCCGAGATTTAAGACCATTTCTAGAGTTTCATCAAATTTAGCATAACTTGCATCTTTCACAAGTGATATGCTATCTTCTAAATTATATGTCAAGTTTGAATCAACTTTTCCTTTAGCAATTTTTGAGTTTTTTGCTAAGTTTGTTTTGCCTATTTTTTTAGCTACCATAGTAAATTACCCCTCTATCACTTCAATACCCATCGATTCTGCTGTACCTCTAATAATTTTCGAGGCTGCATCCAAATCGTGAGCGTTAAGATCTACCATTTTTGTTTTAGCAATTTCGACACATTGTGACATCTTAACTTGACCAACCATAGCTTCTTTTTTTGTTGCAGTTGCTCCTTTAGAAATTCCAGCAGCTTGTTTTAAATAATAAGAAGCAGGGGAAGTTTTAGTCACAAAAGTAAAACTTTTATCTTCGAAAGCGGTTATTACAACAGGAGTTGGGGTTCCCGGAGCCATATTTTGAGTCGTAGCATTGAAAGCTTTACAAAATTCCATTATATTGAGACCTTTTTGTCCTAGAGCAGGACCCACAGGGGGAGAAGGGTTTGCCTTACCAGCTGGGATAGTTAACTTGACATAACCAACAATTTTTTTCGCCATCGCCCTTACCTACACTTATTAAAATTTATTACTAATGATCACTTTTTATTTACAAATTATTCATTAAGTTGGATAGCTTTCAGCCTTTTTTGATTTGAGTAAAATTCAAGTCTATCGGCGTTGCTTTACCAAAAATAGATATTGATACACGTAATCTTTGCTTCTCATTATCGACTTCTTCAACCAATCCTACGAAAGAATCAAAAGGCCCGTCTACAACTACTATCTGTTCACCCACATCATAGAGTTTTATTGAAGTAGCTCCACTAGCTTCAGTTTCTAGTTGCTTAATGATTCTTTGTATATCTTCGTCTTTTAATTCTTGCGGGTTGCCATTACTACCTAGAAACCCGCTTATCTTGGGAACTCTTTTTACTAAGCGCCAAGATTCATCATTTATATTCATTTTTATAAAAATATACCCTGGCATAAGGTTTTTCTCAGTTTTTACAGCTTTACCTCGTCTAACCCCTGATACCTCTATTACTGGAATCAGTATATTTTCAAAATGTTCGGCCATCCCCTGCTTTTCGATTTGGTCGGCAATCATTTGCTTCACCTTTTTTTCCGATCCCGGGGAAGTATGAATAGTATACCATTTATGCACTTGAGCCACAATAAGTCCCTTAAATATCTTTGAAACTATTTTCCAATAGTAAGTAAAAATTGTATTATATTGTGTATACTATAATCTAAGACCAAAAAAATTATACTAAAAACTAACACTGTAGCCAGCACTATCGCTGTTGAAGTCGTTAATTCCTTTTTTTTAGGCCATGAGACTTTACATGCTTCTTGCTTGACTTGTTCGTAAAATTTGTAGGCTTTATTTTCTTTTAACATACATAAATATATTTATTAGTTAATGCGCCCAAAACTGCTGCCTTA
>JBPBQH010000109.1:0-5638 GCA_050954685.1 Janthinobacterium lividum
TTATGTAACCAAATGCATAACTGAACTTATAACAATACAAACAATACTAGCAATTTTAATCTTTTGATCTTTGCTAATATTTTGTCAATGTTTTTATGTTGCTTCTAACTGTAATTCTAGAGTATACCCTATATTTCCATATCTACCACTGCCAATATTCAGTGCAGATGAACCCTTTTTCAGCGTTGTTTTACAGTTCTATATAAAGGTTAAAATCCTATATTTGCAGAAAAGACTTTTTCTTTCAAGGTATGAATAACGTGACTATCTTATATAGTCACATCACTATACTTACTGACTTTAATAGTACTCAATATATTCACTTTCATAATATGTTCAATTTATTTTAATAATCTGTTTAACACTCTAAAGTTTCCTCTCATCACTTGGACAATGGCGGTTAAGCCTTCATGATCAGTAAAATCTTTAAGATCAATACTCATATCTAGTTTGTTGAGATAACTATTCATTATAAATAACATCTAGTCCTTCTTAAGATAAAGGTTTAAATTCATGCATAAAACCAATTCTAGAATACTACTTGAGCATATCAAGATAGTCTTTTCTTCGTACCCGGCATGCCTATTAATATTAAGCTACAACCATTTTATATCATAATAATCTCTTACTTGTTCTAAAGATGCTAGCTTTAATCGATCAGCCTTGTCAATAATGAGCAGGCTTATATTGAAATTAGTAATAGACTCGATACGATCATTTAATCTCATATCGCTATATTTTATTGAACCATCTATAGTTCAACAATAGCAAACTTCAAGTTAGATATAAATAATCAAATTATCTTGAGATTTAATAATTCATGCTAACTATGCTAAGATTTTTGTAACATAGGCTCAGCTACGACGATCGACGGCAAAGATATGAGATAATTGCTGCACAGAGTTTAATAAGTTCTTAATTATGAGTCCCGCGGTTGAGGCTTAAGACCCATTGTTAATTCTATCAATAATTAGTTAAGCTTGGTCGGTTTTTAACTTATAGTTCCAAATGATAATAATTTGTACTGAATTAGATCGAATTATTTTCTGCTAAAGATTCAGCTTTTTGTATAAATGCATCTATCATACGCTCCGTAGCTTTTAAAAACAGTAAGCCAACCATCTTATCTATAAAAAAAGATTTAAATTCTAAGTCGATAGAGAAATTTACATTACATCCATGCTGCTGGCTTTCTATACTCCAAATATTGTTTAGATATTTAAAAGGGCCGGAAATTGCTTCAACTGTAACAATATAATTATTACCTTCTTGCTTTGCAATAATACGCGATCTATATTTTTCTGTAAAACCTTTGTAATTAATTTTCATTTCGGCAATAGTTTGTTCTTCGTCTTTTGAAACTATTTCGATTCCTTCACACCATGGTACAAATTCTGGATATGCTTTGACATCAGTTATTAGCTGAAAAATTTCGGTTGCATTATTGACTAAAAAAGTCTCTTTTTTAAATGAGTGCATATGAGTTAACTTAAATTAAAGCGAGCTTGCTGAAGTTTTTGAAAATCCTCACCAGCATGATAAGAAGAACGTGTAAGCGGGCTTGCAGAAACCATTAAGAAACCTTTAGTACGAGCAATTCTCTCAAGGTAATTAAATTCTTCGGGCGTAACATATCTGTCTATCTCAGCGTGCTTAGGCGTTGGTTGCAAATATTGGCCAATAGTTAGGAAATCGACTTCTGCTGCTCTTAGATCTTCCATGACTTGGATAATTTCTTCATTACTTTCTCCAAGCCCTGCCATTATTCCAGATTTAGTAAAAATTTTTGGATTAAGATTTTTTACACTATGTAATAAATTTAGTGAATGATAATAGCGAGCTCCAGGCCTTATAGTTTTGTATAAGGACGGTACAGTCTCTATATTATGATTGTATACGTCTGGATTTGTTTCAACAACTATTTCAATAGCATTCTTTTTTTTCAAAAAATCTGGAGTCAATACTTCAATCGTAGTAAATGGTGAGATCTTTCTGATTTCTAATATACATTGCGCAAAGTGACCAGCACCGCCATCTTCTAGGTCATCCCTATCAACTGATGTTATAACGACATGTGCAAGTCCTAGTTTCTTGATAGCTTGTGCAAGCCTTAGAGGCTCATGAGGGTCTAAAAGATCTGGAATTCCTGTTTTTATGTTGCAAAACTTGCAAGCTCTGGTACATGTTGAACCAAGTATCATTACAGTTGCGTGCTTTTTTGACCAACATTCTGAAATATTAGGACATTTTGCTTCCTCGCAAACAGTGTTCAATTTCAGCTCCTTAATTAATTGGTGAGTATTTTGATATTCACCAACTGTAGGAGCTTTTACTCGAATCCAGTCAGGTCTTTTTTTTGCTATAGGCTCTGTAACATGCTCTATATTTATCATAAAATTTTAAGTAATTATTATAATGGTTTAATTAGCTAAATCGGTTTCTTTAACAATATATATGGTCTCTTAAAAAATATTATAGATTTTGAAAATGTTCTTTATACTCCGTGCCGCTGTACTATAAGCTTTTTGACCTCAGATATTGCTTTAGCGGGATTTAAACCTTTGGGACAAGTTTTTGTACAGTTCATAATCGTATGGCAGCGATAGAGCTTGAATGGGTCTTCCAGGTCGTCTAATCGTTCTCCCGTGTAATCATCTCTAGAATCCATAATCCATCTATAGGCTTGTAGTAGTATAGCTGGTCCTAGATATTTATCTCCATTCCACCAATAGCTTGGACATGCGGTCGAGCAACAGGCACAAAGTATGCATTCATATAGGCCGTCCAATTTTTCCCTCTCTTTTAGAGACTGCAATCTTTCACCATTTGATGGTGCCGGAGTATCAGTCTTTAGCCAAGGTTGAATCGATTCATATTGGGCATAGAAGTGCCTCATATCGGGGACTAAATCCTTAATAACGTTCATATGAGGTAGCGGATAGACTTTTATATCATGATTTATTTCCTCTACAGGCTTAATACATGCTAGTGTATTTACGCCATCTATATTCATAGCGCAACTACCGCAAATTCCTTCTCTACAAGATCTTCTAAAAGTTAGAGTTGAATCGATTTCGTTCTTAATTTTTATGAGCACATCTAGAACCATAGGCCCACATTTACTGCTATCTATTTCGTAAGTATCAATTCTTGGGTTCTCATCTAGATCAGGATCGAATCTGTAAACTTTAACTTTCTTAAGTGTCTCGCTTGGCTCAAACCTTGGGTAAAGTTTTCCCGGCTTTATTCTGGAATTTGGTGGTAACCTAAGCTCTGCCATAATACCCTCGCTTTGCTATAAACATTGACTATAATTATAATAATCGGTTCTCTATTAAAATTCAATATAACTACAGGGCAATTAACTATAATAATTACTTGCTAATTTAGTAAACTCTCCTAGCAGGCGGTATTGTTTGAATCTCGTCAGTTAAGGTAGTAAGAGTTACTGGTTTGTAGTCAAAGGTCACATCGCCTTGTGCAGTTAACCAAGAAAAACTATGCTTCATCCAATTTATATCGTCTCTTTCTTGGAAATCCTCTCTAGCGTGAGCGCCTCTACTTTCCTTTCTATTGAGGGCGGAATGCATTGTAAGCACCGCTTGATCTAATAGGTTAGCTAGCTCTAAAGCTTCAGCCAAATCACTATTCCAGATCAATGATTGATCTCCTATATTTATGTTTTGGTATTCAGCTCTGGCAGCGTCTATCATCTGGGCTCCTTCTTGAAGCACTTCCTCTGTCCTAAAGACAGCTGCATGATTTTGCATAATTTTTTGCATCTTTAGCCGTAAATCAGCAACTGATATTTCTCCCTTACGATTACGGAGTTCATCAAACCTGCCAAGAACTAAGTCCATAACATTTGATTTTAAATTAGAGTGAGAAGATGAAACTAGTTCTTTTTTGATTATATCATTAGCTCGCTGTGCAGCAGCTCTACCAAACACGATTAAATCAAGCAGGGAATTGGAACCAAGCCTATTTGCTCCATGAACTGATACACATGCTGCTTCCCCAATAGCCATCAAACCTTGTACTATCACAAAAGAGCCATCAACACTTTTGGTGATTACTTCCGCGTGATGATTAGTAGGTATGCCACCCATATTATAATGTACGGTAGGCAAGACAGGAATTGGCTGTTTAGTAACATCAATCCCTGCAAAAATCTTTGCAGTTTCGGAAATACCAGGCAGGCGTTCGTGTAAAACTGAAGGATCCAAGTGATTTAGATGTAAATATATGTGATCTTTATGTTTCCCTACACCTCTACCTGCTCTAATTTCCATAGTCATTGCTCGCGAAACCACATCTCTTGAAGCCAAATCTTTGGCAGAAGGTGCGTATCTTTCCATGAATCTTTCGCCTTCTGAATTGACTAGGTAGCCTCCTTCCCCGCGTGCTCCTTCTGTAATTAGGCACCCCGAGCCATATACACCAGTTGGATGAAACTGCACAAATTCCATATCTTCTAGAGGCAGCCCTGCTCTAATAACCATTCCTCCTCCATCACCGCTGCACGTATGAGCAGAAGTAGCAGAGAAATAGGCTCTACCGTAGCCCCCAGTAGCAAGTACCACTATATGGGCTCTGAAGCAATGGATGCTGCCATCATCTAAATTCCAGGTAACGACTCCTTTACATATTCCTTCTTCCATTATCAGATCTAGTACAAAGAACTCAATGAAGAACTGTACTTTGTTTTTTAGAGCTTGCTGATATAAAGTATGTAATATAGCATGTCCTGTCCTATCTGCTGCTGCACAAGTTCTTTCGGCTTGTTTACCTTTACCGTAATAAGTAGTCATTCCTCCGAAGGGTCTTTGGTAGATCTTTCCTTCCTCGTTTCTTGAAAACGGCACGCCATAATGCTCAAGCTCAAGTACTGCTGCTGGTGCATTTTTACACATATATTCTATAGCATCCTGATCACCAAGCCAGTCAGAGCCTTTTACTGTATCATACATATGCCATCGCCAATCATCTTCTCCCATGTTAGCAAGAGCGGCACTTATCCCTCCTTGAGCGGCAACCGTGTGGCTTCTAGTAGGAAATAGTTTGCTGATGCAAGCAGTTTTAAGGCCAGTTTGTGCCATACCAAGAGCTGCTCTAAGGCCTGCGCCTCCAGCTCCAACTACAATTACATCAAACTCATGATTTATTATATTATAGGATTTTGACATATAAATATATTTAGATGGTTACTAAGATTAGCGCTACAAGCATCGATATAACGGTAAGAATACAAAATAATTGTAGCAGCACTATAAGTAGATTTCGCATTCCTATATTAGACACGTAATCCTCTATAATCACTCTCATTCCAAGCATTCCATGATAGAAAGCACAAGTAACGAATAAGATAATTGCGACTAAATTAAGAGGCTTTCCCGTATTCTTTATGACAATATCAAAATCGTTCATACTATTAGCTCGTATAAAAAACATTAACCAAATTAATAGTGGAAGCATGATTAATGAGGTCAATCTTTGATGCCACCAGTGAATAACACCAGTCTTTGCTGGTCCCAGACCCTTTGCCCTTGCCAGTTCTGTTCTCAAATTATTTTCCATATCTATATTTTAAATTATATATAGCCAAAAAAGTGCAGTCATTATCGAGGCAGATATAATT
>JBPBQH010000162.1:0-5605 GCA_050954685.1 Janthinobacterium lividum
TTAAGCCCTTAGAGATAGCTACATAAAAAGGTGATTGGTAATAGGTAGATTGTCCATAGCGTCCAAAGTTTTGATATTCCATGGCCTTTATTGTTTTTTCTACTTCTATAGTATTGCCTGCATTAGGGCTCTTCATTAGTTGATTCCACATATTCCATCCGAAATTGAATTTTGCCTATAAATTGAACCTTAAATTTAAATAATTTCAAGTGGATTCGTATTTGGTATTAATAAGTTTTTGCTAAGAGGTTATATTTGTTTGCCAAGTAGTAATTTTGATAGAAAAAATGAAATTATCTATGTATTTGTTGCTCTAAAATCATCAGTAATAAATCGAAGTAATTATAAAAATAAGACTAAATGAATTAACTAGCTATATTCCTTTAGGAAATTATTCTGAAATAACCTTATAATCTCTTAGTGAGTCCTGAAGTGATAAGCGGTTTGTTGAGTTTAATATATTCTATATTGTTTAAGTATAGAAGATGATGTTTATTTTCTATATTTGATTTAAATCTATCACTACCTTTACTTGCTTGAGTGAGCATAAATTTTATAAGTGCTTCGAGCCGCTCTATAATCAGGTCAGGTATTACAGCACTATTTTCTAAGGATAGACCATAAGATTCGCAAAATAAACGTGCTCTTAGAATTTGCTCTTCAATATTGTCGAGTTTGCCCCTATTACTTGAGTTTGTTAAAGGTACCCATCTATACACTGCGTACGCTACATCTCATGCGCGGGGAGCTGGATGACATACATCAAAATCTATAATTCCGATCGCCTGGTCTTTAGAATAAACAACATTATGTGGGGCAAAATCTCCGTGGCAGATAACTTCTTTCGGATAACGACAGGGTAATTGCTAACATTTTTCATCAAATTCATAGTTTATTAAAAAGCTTTGCGACAGATCGTGATCTCTATGCAGGAGATTCGCGGCTGATTTAAGCATCGATATCGTTATTGATTGAAGATAATCTATCACTTCACCCTCTATGTAGCTCAATATTTCCCTTTCTTGATCATCGAAGCCTAGAGGTATAGGTACCAAAAAAGAAGATTGATTTCGCAGAGCGCATAAAAATCTATGAACTTGTTCAGTCCAAAAACCAGTAGGACGATGGACACAATTATTCTTAATAATTAATTGATCTCTATGTCATACCAGGTTTTGTTTTCCCGATACAGGGTGATGAAGCTATTAATTTAATGAAAGATTGTCATGTCGCTATGTCTGTAATAAATGGTGAATTAAACCCTTTAGATAATAAGCCTTATCAATTAAGAAGCGTAACTGGAACAGTTTAATCTATACCTTTAATAGTTGCGAGCATTGCTAGTAAACAATTAGGTATCCCTGCAGACTTTTTATTATTAGATGTTAGAGTATGGGGATGGAGCATTTATAAAGACCTTGGAGGAGGAAAAAAAACTAGGTGATATGTTAATAGAAATAATAGGAAAGAAAATACCAACTAGATTATATATTAACAGACATAAAACAGCCGAATGGAATGGCAATTGGTAATGAATTAGAACTATTGGAAGCTATAACTTTAATGAGAAATGATTTTTCCAATCCACTATGGGATAAACGAGCATTAAAAGAACAAAAAGATTTAATTATTACCATGTTAGCCATAATGTTGAAAAAAATCTTTCCTGACCTTTTAAAAAATACGTTAAGAAAAGAAATCTCTAATTTATTTTCTACTAAGGCAATACTACATTCATTCAAAGAGCTGCTTTCCTCTCATAAAGTTAAGATGGAAGATGTAAACCAGATTGTGGAAAATCCTAACATCCTTATAAAAGATTATGATAATTTTATAGTTAAATCCAAGCAAGGAGGCATTCTGACTTACCTTAACCAAAAAGCTCTGGGAGCTTTCGTTAATTTTGAACTAAGTACCGGTTTAAACCAATATATTGAAGCAAAACATAATGGGGCAGGTATTATCTTGAAAGTGCGCTTGGGAGACAAAGCAAAAAAAGGGCAATCTCTTTGTATAATTATCGCAAAACTGGAATATCTAAAGCTTAATCAAACTCACATTGAAAAATTTGTTTTTGAGAGTCTAGTGTTGAAAAATTCTTAAAGTGTTTTGCAAAAATAAATTACTTAAAATTACTATTAATATAACACAAACATTAACAATGCTGACTACCCCTAACATAATTTCATTTGTAGGCATTCCAGGTTCAGGAAAATCTACTATCACTAGAAGTTTAGGCAAAAAAATAAAAATCTAATCTTTTTTAGAAGGAGAAGAGGATAATTGTCTTGTAACAAAAGAAATTTTAAATAAATATTATCACAATTTTAATTTTAGATGAAAAACAAAATGTTTTAATACACTACATTGTTAAATTTCTATTATTTAAGGAGAATAAAAGTGATAATACAGACGAATATAAGTTTTTTTATATTTATTATTATTCAATTAATGTTATGCACATCCTCTTTTGCAAAAAACGGACTTTTAATTGTTGGAATGGGTCTTCCAGGTTCAGGAAAATCTACTATAATGGCTGAATTGGGTAAGGTATATAATACCTCTCATGTTTTCTTAGAACCTGAAGAAAGTACTTGGCCTAAATTTATTACTGAAAAGAAAGTAAATGGTAGTTTTACAGCACCGATGTGGTTTAGATCTACAAGAGTACTATTATTAATACAAGCGGATCAGTTAAGAAATGAAGGTCAAATCGCTATAGTAGATAGTTATATAGTAGATAGTTATTATGATAAGTTATTATATCAATATATTGATAATAAAAATATGGGCTGATTAATAAGTCCACATAATGATAATTATATAGGATTTGTAATTATCATAAAAGTTTGCAATTATTTTAAATATTATTCTTCGACATGATCTTTATAGACTAGATAAGCACCCTAGTCTTTCTTAAAACTGAAGATATTGCAAACGGTAGAGAGGCTTGTATAACTTACTTTTGTTATGATGCCGTCCATCCACCATCCATAGAAAGAGAGGCTCCAGTTATCGAGCCCGCATCTTCACCACACAAGAAAAGTGCTAGAGCAGCAATTTCACTAATTTTTACGAATTTTTTAGTAGCTTGTGATCCTAGCATAATTTTCTCTATCACTTCCTGCTCGGAAATTTTTTTTAGTTTAGCTGTATCTGCTACCTGTCCTGCTACTAGTGGTGTATTGACATAGCCAGGACATATAGCATTAACGGTAATATTCTGCTCAGCAAGTTCAAGGGCTGCTGCTTTAGTTAGACCAAGTAAGCCGTGCTTAGCAGCAACATAAGCGGATTTAAAAGGTGATGCTACTAGAGCATGAGTTGAGGCTATATTAATAATTCTACCCCATTTATTTTTCTTCATAATAGGAATTGTATATTTCATAGTATAAAAAGATGCTATCAAATTTACGCGTAAGATTGCTTCCCATTTTTCGGGAGGAAAGTCTTCTAGGGGTGAAACAAATTGAATACCTGCGTTATTTATTAAAATATCGATAGTACCAAATTCTTCGATAATTTGGTCAAACATATCCTTTATCTGCTCAGGCTTAGCTAAGTCGGCATCTGAATAGAAAACACGCCCTGCTCCTAATATCTCTAGTTCAGCCTTTATATTTTTTAGTGATTCTGTAGCAATTAGACCATTTATTACTATATATGCCTGACTTTGAGCGAATCTTTTAGCAATACCCAGACCAATCCCGGAAGTTGAACCAGTTACAACCACAATTTTATTTTTCATTTAATAGCCTTTTAATTCATGGACACATTATATAAGCTATAGTAATAGATAGTTATACTAAACATCTACAAACTATTTATAAATTTATCTATAATTATGCAAACTGTGGAAATTATAAACTCAAATTCTAGTAATGTCGTCTGTGATGGAGGCGAACCTCCCTATGATCACCCTAGAGTTTACTATGAAATAGATAAAAATAAAGAATTTATTCTTTGCTCTTATTGCGCAAAGAAGTTCGTTCTTAAGTAATTAAATGAAAGGTAAATCTTTTTCTATAGCTGCACTGAGTGCTTTTGCGCAATATTATAATTATCATCTATTTGGCTTTTTAGCGATCAATCTTGGTCAATATTTTTCAACTTCTGATGAATCAATGCTACAGCTAAAAAATACATATTTATTTATGGCCCTTGCAATGCTGGGAAAGCCCGTAGGTGCATTAGCACTTGGTAGAGTTGGTGATATTTACGGCCGTTCAAATGTTTTTGGTATTAGTATGGCAGGCACTTCCCTTGCTTCTGCCTTTATCGCTTTTACTCCTGATTACAGGTATGTAGGGATTATAGCTACTATTATTATATTATTAGCTAGAACGATTACTTGTGCTTTAGTGGGATCTGGCTCCGATGGTGTACGCATCTATGTCTATGAACATTTAGGTAAAGATCGACAATGTTTCGGTGTTAGCTTAACTAATATATTTGTACAGTTTGGCTCGTTCTCTGCTTCTGCTGCTACCTGGTTTTTCACTCTTGATTTTTTACCAAAATTTGCTTGGCGTGGGGCTTTTTTACTTGGCAGTATTATTGGTTTTGTAGTCGTATATTTAAAGTATAGATGGCAAATTGGTGATGAAATTAGAACCAAAGAAAATGATAGATTCCGAGAATTTGAGAAGCTCTCGAGTATAGGAATTATCAGAAAAAACTTTGTTCTGTTTATTAGTTGTCTTGTGATTACTGGATGTATTGGTAGTACAACGCAGTTTTTCATAATATTTTTTGGTACATATAATTTTGGAGTATTAAAAAATATTGATCAATCAACTATGCAATTCTATACTTCCGTGTCACTTGGTATATATATGGTATTTAGCTTAGTAAGTGGCTGGGTTTGTGATAGATACGGCAATTTCAAGATAATATCTATAGCAGTTATACTTTTATGTTTATTATCAGTCGGAAATCTTTACGTATTAAGTTTTGGCGACATTAATATTCCGCTCTACTTACTAACTATTTGTACTTTGCCTCTCCTAACTATGCCAGCGGCACTTATTTTGAAGCAATCTATTCCCATAGTAATTAGGTATAGAATATTTAGTTTAAGTCATGCTATGGGTTCTATATTAATCTCTGCACCTACAGCTTTTGTCTCGACATGGTTATATTATGAAACTAATTTGGGATGGCTACCTATGTTATATTTCATTTTCACGATAAGTTTAATGTTTATTTTTCTAAATAAAGCCAAAAATTACATTGCTCAAAAAGCCTAATCAAGAAGTAACATATTAATTTTTCAGTTTATGCGAGTATAATTTTCATCTTAAATCTTGTCAAAAGCTTGAACATAGGTAAAGTCAGTTCTGGTTTGTACTACATATATTATTTAATAAAAATGATACTATTTCTAGTTGCTAGTACCCAGCTGATATTTACCATTTTTTTCAATCAGGACTTTCCTGTAATATCTACATGTTGTGTGTCAAGGTAAAAAATGTACTATATGTATAATTTTTTTGTTGAATAGATAAGTTCTTTGATATCTAATGACATTCAAATTTAAGTCGAATAAATATGAAAGAAGGAATATAAATGGCAAATAATTTGGGCATGAGAATTAAGCAATTTA
>JBPBQH010000018.1:0-5454 GCA_050954685.1 Janthinobacterium lividum
TCGTTCATCAGCTCAGATGATTTCTTACGAAGTGTCCATGGGAATTATCATATCAATAGTATTATTGACTACGGGCAGTCTTAATCTTGTTGAAATCGTCGAAATGCAAAAACATAGGCCATGGTGTGTTGAGCTTATGCTGATGCCTATGGCTGTAGTATTTTTCATATCAGTTTTAGCTGAAACTAATCGCTTACCTTTTGATCTTCCTGAAGCTGAGGCTGAACTTGTGGCGGGTTATAATGTTGAATATTCATCAATGACATTCGCTTTATTTTTTCTGGGCGAATATGCTAACATGATATTGGTAAGCGCTATGACTACAACATTTTTTCTAGGAGGTTACTTACCACCATTTAATATTAGCTTCCTAAATTTTGTGCCTGGATTTATTTGGTTTATCTTGAAGGTAAGCTTTTTATTATTCTGTTTTCTATGGATAAGAGCTACTCTTCCAAGATATCGTTATGATCAGCTAATGCGCCTGGGGTGGAAAATATTTTTGCCCCTGACATTATTTTGGTTGGTATTAATGTCTAGTATGTTAGTTTATACTGATAATTTACCTAATGTTTAAAGGAAGAATATATCAATATGATAAAATATTTTAAGAACCTTTTTTTATTTGAAATTATTTCGGGTCTAGCGCTGACTTTGAAATATTTATTTAAACCGAAAGTAACTATTAATTATCCTTTCGAAAAAAGTAAGATCAGTAGCAGGTTTAAGGGTGAACACGCTCTTCGTCGATATGCTAGTGGTGAAGAGCGTTGCATCGCTTGTAAACTTTGCGAGGCTATATGTCCTGCTCAGGCTATCTTGATTGAAGCTGAAGAAAAGGAAGATGGTAGTAGGCGCGCAACTAGATATGATATAGACATGACTAAATGCATATATTGTGGCTTGTGTCAAGAAGCATGCCCAGTGGATGCTATAGTTGAAGGTCCAAACTTTGAATTTGCTACTCAAACTCATCAAGAACTTTTATACAACAAAGAAAGGCTACTCAAGAATGGTGATGTTTGGGAGCAGGAACTATCTAGCAAACTAAAAGCAGACTACTCTTATAGGTGATTATCATGGCAATATTCTTTTATCTATTTGCAACAATGCTTGTAGTTAGCAGCTTCTTGGTAATATCTAGCAGGAATCCTATCTATTCCATATTGTGGCTAATATTCTCGTTTTGTAATGCATCCGGTCTGATCATATTAATAGGTGCTGAATTTCTCGCTATGATGCTAATTATCATATATATAGGAGCTGTTGCCGTTCTTTTTCTATTTGTGATAATGATGTTAAATATAAATTTTGCCTCTTTCAAAAAAGAATTATATAAAAATTTCTGGATTGGTATCTTAGCGGCTACTTTCATGCTAGCAGATTTAGTTATAATAATTTTAATGGCTACTGGATCTGCACATCTCAAACGAGTCAGTAACTATACTATACCTGAAGACTTAGGCAATGTGTACGCTATCGGCAAAATATTATATACTGACTTCATATTACCTTTTCAATTAGCAGGAATAATTTTATTCGTAGCTATGATAGCTAGTATCAGCTTGACTCTCAGGGCAAGAAAAGGAGTAAAGAGACAAAATATTCTTAGTCAGTTAACTAGGAACAAAGCAAATAGTCTAAATATATTAAGGATAGATACAACTAGTGGAGTTGAAGGGTTAAAATATGATAAACAATAGTAATACTCTTGAACATTACCTTATAGTTTCAGCTCTTGTATTTACCATAGGTATAGCAGGACTGTTTATGAATCGCAAGAATATCATCAGTATTTTAATGTCAATAGAATTAATGCTACTTTCTGTAAACATAAATTTCATTTCTTTTTCTGTATTTTTGAAAGATCTATCTGGGCAGATTTTTAGCATATTAGTGTTGACAATAGCTGCTGCAGAAATATCAGTAGGTCTTGCAATATTAGTGATATATTTTAGAAATAAAGGGTCAATCGAAGTAGAAGATATTAGCCAGATGAGAGGTTAATTTTATATGTTAAATAATTATTTTATAAAAATTATATACTCGAATTGCTTAAGAGAATTTAAAGGAGATTTTGAGTTAGAAGAGCAACAACCTAATTTTAGCAGTAATCTATGAAACTGATCGCTACTCTGATTGTGTTATTGCCATTAGCATCCGGTATCTTTAATGGTATATTTTGTAATATAATTACTAAAAAATCAGCAAATATTATTGCTTGTGCTGCAACTATTACGGCTGCAATTTTATCAACAGGAGTTTTTTGTTATTTAGGCAGCAATATCATACATGTAACATTGCATAGATGGTTTAATATAACTCAAGTTAATGTTAACTGGGCAATATATATAGACTCACTTAGCAGCATTATGTTTGTAATTGTCACGTGGATTTCAGCTTTAGTTCATATATATTCTTTAGGCTACATGCATGATGATGAAAATTTACCAAAATTTTTGTCTTTCTTATCGTTCTTTACATTTTTTATGTTGATGCTAGTGTCAGCTGACAATTTCATACAGCTGTTTTTTGGCTGGGAAGGAGTAGGTTTGTGTTCATATCTACTTATCGGTTATTGGTATAAAAGGCCTGCAGCTAACGCCGCTTCAATCAAAGCTTTTGTCGTCAATAGAATAAGCGATTTTGCCTTCATACTTGGTATTTTTGCAATAATCGTCTACTCAAATAATGTTAATTTTGAAGAGGTATTTGCCAAAGCACAATCCTTATCCGAACTAAAATTAAGTTCATTTGGTTTTAATTATTCTGTCCTAGACGTGATATGTTTTCTTCTACTCGTAGGATGCATGGGTAAATCAGCTCAAATAGGCTTTCATGTCTGGCTACCAGATGCAATGGAAGGCCCAACTCCAGTATCTGCACTAATTCATGCTGCAACAATGGTTACAGCAGGAATATTTTTGCTAGCAAGATGCTCCTATATATTTGAGTACAGTCCTAATATTTTGCAGGTGGTCACAATTGTAGGTGCAATTACTTGCTTATTTGCTGCAAGCATCGCTGTAGCGCAAGTTGATATAAAAAAGATTATTGCATACTCGACCTGTAGTCAGCTAGGTTATATGTTTTTTTCCTGCGGAATATCTGCTTATCAAGCTTCAATATTTCATTTAGCGACACATGCTTTTTTTAAGGCGTTATTATTTCTAGCAGCAGGTAATATCATTCATGCTTGTCACCAGCAGAATATTTTTGAGATGGGAGGATTAAGAAAAAAAATGCCTATAACTTATATCGGTTTCTGGGTTGGTTCATTAGCAATCATTGGTATATTTCCGTTAGCTGGCTTTTACTCAAAAGATTTGATCTTAGAATTTGCTTTTAATTCATTTGGAGCAGGTCAGTTAGGTTTCTACTTTGGTATTATCACAGCCGTATTGACAGCAATATACTCTATGAAGATGATTATATTTGTCTTTCATGGCAAAACTCGCCTCAGTAGCGATATTTACAATAATATTTCTGAGGCACCAGCTACCATGAATATACCTCTAATAATTCTTGGCTTAGGTAGCTTAGTTACAGGTATGATAGGATATTATGTTCTTGATCTATATGAAGTAGGAACAAGTACTTTTTTTGCTAACTCTATATTAAATCTAAGATTCATTAACAAGCACGTATCCACGCTGGTTGAAATGTTGCCTCTAGGAGCTGGCATAGCTGGAATACTAATTGCTTTTAGTTTTTATCGAAATGAAAAATGTAAACTTAACAATGAAACTAAATTTGTTAATAATTTATTGAAGAATAAATATTATTTTGACGAGATATATGATTACCTAGTAGTCAGAAATATTAAAGCTTTAAGTGATTCAATGGACATAATAGATAAAACACTAATAGACAAATTTGGACCTATAGGAGTAAGTGGAATTATACGGATAATGGCATCCAAGGTAAGTAGCTTTCAAACTGGTTATATATTTAATTATGCTCTAATCATATCCTTCGCCCTGCTGATATGCTTAACCTGTTTTCTCATTAACTTTGTAGTCAAAATTTAGTATATAGAATGTTAGAATTACCAATTTTATCTATTAGCATTTTATTACCTTTACTTTCATCTTTATATATTACTTTGTTTATTAGTCATAGCAGATCTCCTAATAAACAAACCTATGCAATATATGTAGCTATACTTGGAGCAATTTTTACCTTAATTACAACCTTTTATTTGCTGCTTAGGTTTGATAATAATAATGCTTCGTACCAATTTGTTGAATATTATCAGTGGATTGAACTGATTGGTCTAGAATTTCATATAGGGATAGATGGTATCTCTATATATTTTATCTTTCTGATTGCACTGCTGACTTTGATTTGTATCATCACTAGCTTATTTACCGTTAAAAAATATATAAAGGAGTTTCTATTTTGCTTTTTATTACTTGAGTCTTTTTGTATTGGAGCTTTCTGTGCTCGAAACTTGCTCTTATTTTTTCTATTTTTTGAGGCAGTGTTAATTCCTATGTATCTGATTATAGGTATTTGGGGTGGAGAGAATAAGACTTACGCCGCAATTAAATTTTTTATATATACTTTCTCAGGATCAGTTTGCTTCCTGCTAGCTTTGATATATATATATACTAAAACTCATACATTTAATATGACTGAGTTAACACAATTAGTCCCGAACTTTCCAGAAAGCACTCAGAAAATTCTCTTTATGATGACTTTCTTAGCTTTTTCAGTAAAAATTCCATTACCCCCTTTTCATACTTGGCTTCCAGATGCTCACGTTCAGGCCCCAACACCAGGCTCTATAATATTAGCTGGAATATTACTTAAACTTGGAGCTTATGCATTACTTAGAATTTCACTACCAATGTTACCTCTACCCTCAAAATTGTTTAGCAACTTTATATTGATCATAAGTGCAGGTACTGTAATATATGCTAGTCTTGTTGCACTAGCTCAAAAAGATATGAAAAAAATGATTGCTTACTCTTCAATAGCTCATATGGGTTATGTCATTGGAGGAATTTTTAGCTTTACTAAAAACGGTATTGATGGTGCGGTTTTTCAAATGATAAGCCACGGCTTAACCTCTTCGTCATTATTTCTAATTGTTGGAATTTTATATGAAAGAAATCATACCAAGGAAATCGATAAATATGGCGGGGTGGCAACTAAGATGCCAATTTTAGCTAGTCTTTTTATGATAAGTATACTCGGATCTATAGGATTACCAGGTAGTAGTGGTTTCGTTGGAGAATTTTTTAGCCTTCTTGGAATCTTTGAAGTGAATTTCAAAATTGCAATTTTTGCAGCTAGTGGAATGATAATAGGAGCTATGTATATGTTGAAACTTTATAAAAACATCATGCTTGGTGAAATTACTAATTCACAAATCACTGAATTTAAAGATTTGAGAAGTTATGAACTTGCTGCTTTGATTCCTCTCATCATCTTAATAATATATTTTGG
>JBPBQH010000208.1:0-5390 GCA_050954685.1 Janthinobacterium lividum
TTTTTGCCAGTCGGGTTTATGGAAGGATTCCTCGGTAAATTATTTATAGAGTTCGCTTGGACCCTTGCTTTCTGTGTCCTTATTTCTGGCTTTGTAGCTCTTAGTTTGACTCCTATGATGGCTAGTCGTATGGTATCTAATAAAAGCCACATGCCTAATTTTTTGGTAAAATTTAATCATTATTTCGAGCTATTACGTAATAAATACTTACACTATTTAAATTTTATAATAGATCGAAAAGGTAGATCACTCGTTTTAGCAATAGGCTTTATAGTAGTTCTTATGCTGTCAATATTATACGTTGACAAGACTTTTGTACCCTCCGAAGACAATGGATTTATTCAAGTTTTCTTAACAGGACCTAAAGGCTCAACTGCAAATCAATCTGAAGAAACTTTAATTAAAGTAGAAAAAATTCTAGCTGATAATCCGGATGTATCTGGATATTTAACAATGAGTGATGGAAATAGTGGTTTTGCTTTTGTTCCGTTAAAAGATTGGAGCTTGCGAAAAAAATCTCAACAAGAAATATGTAATGAGCTAAATAAGAAGTTCTCAGATATCCCAGGGATGTCTATATCTGCTGCAAGCCCACCGTCGCTTGCAAGTGGTGGTTCTAGACAACCCGTCGAGTTTATGCTTCAAACTTCCCTAGACTATAAATATTTAGATGAGATTTCTCAAAAATTTGTTGACGAACTTAGCAATAATCCGATTTTTCTGAATGTCCAGAGGAATTTGAATTTCTCGGAACCAGTTCTCGATGTATCAATAGATCGTGATAGAGCATACCTATACGGTACTAACTTGGAAGATATAGGCAATAGCTTAAAATATTTTACTTCAGGCAAGCAAGTTAGCGACTTTAGGATGGGAGATGATATATACGATGTAATGTTAGTGTATAATCTTAAAGAGCGAAATGATGTTAATAATATTCAAAATATTTTAATAAAGTCTGCTAAAGGTATGCTACCTTTAGTAAATGTAGCCAAAATAGATGAGAAAATTGCTGTCAAATCTTATAGACATTACAACTCCTACAAATCAACTAGTATTACCTCAGATTTAGCTCCTACGTATAAGATTACTGATGCAACTGCTGCTATTAATAAAATATTAGCAAAAATTATTAAAAACGATGAAGCAAAGCTCGAATATACTGGAGAAATCGAAAAAATGAATGAATCTAATAGTAATATCATTATTATTTTTTCATTGGCTATAGTCTTTATATATCTAGTCCTGAGCGCCCAATTTGAAAGTTTTACAGACTCACTACTTATTCTCCTAGCTGTCCCTTTTTCAATTGCAGGTGGGGTACTAATTTTGCTTATTACCAGTAATAGTATCAATATCTATAGTAATATTGGTCTGGTTACTTTAGTAGGCTTAATTACTAAAAATTCAATAATGCTGGTAGAATTTGCTAACCAATTACGAAATCAAGGCATGCAACTTAAAGAAGCTATTTTGACTTCAGCATCACTCAGATTTAGACCAATTTTAATGACTACTCTGGCTACCATCTTTGGAGCAGTACCGCTTGTTTTTGCGCATGGAGCCGGAGCTGGAGCTAGAAATTCTATAGGATTAGTTATTGTAGGAGGTATGGCAATTGGTACTATATTTACCATATTCGCAATACCAATAATCTATGCAAACTTCAAAAAATATAGTAGATGATAATATTAGGAATTGACCCTGCCCTTGGTTCGCTGGGTTGGGGAGTAGTATGTGAGGAGTCTAATAAGTTTAAATATTTAAATAGTGGTACTATAAAGACCCTACCCGCTCAATTAATGCATTTAAGGCTCGCAACTATAACTACAAAACTTGAGAAAATAATAGAACAGTTTAAACCAGATATTGTTGCTATGGAAGAAACCTTTATTAATTCAAATGCTACCTCATCTCTCAAACTAGGATATGTAAGGGGTGCAGTTATGGCTCTAATAGGTAGAAATAAGTTGGACTATATCGAGTTTAAACCAAACCTAATTAAAAAGACTGTAGTTGGAGCAGGACACGCAGATAAATGTCAAATAATGCATATGGTGAAATTACTAATTTCAGGAAGCATTAACATAAAAAGCTTTGATGAATCAGATGCTCTTGCTATTGCCTATACTGGCAATATATATTCTAAAATCAGGAGTCGATAATTTAAGCTGCTAAGTTACAGTTAACGAATTATACTAGTTACTACGCCGCAAACATAGCAAGAATTTTCATCGATCTTGATAGCTGGAGTAATTAAGTTTTCTGCGGTTAAATAGGTGCCCGTATCATTAAATTTTAATTTTTTGACCGTGAACTCATTGTTTACTACAGCAATCACTATATTGTTATGTATTGGTACCAAGTTTTTATCTACGATCAATAGATCGTCTTTATTTATGCCTGCATCGATCATAGATTCGCTAGCAATTTTTACGAAAAATGTAGTAAGGGGATTTTGAATTAGTTTATTATTTAAATCAATTTTATTAAATAAGATATTATCGGTCGAGGAAGGAAGACTACCTTGAATTCTTGTACTGAAAAAAGGTACCTTACATATTGAATCAATTGAGCATTCTATTATTTGCATTATTATATAATCTTTAGAAATTCTTGAGTTGAGTATTGTTTATTTAATTTAGAGCTGTTGGATTACACTAGTAACTACTCCCCAAATATAGCTTCCTTCCTCTAATTTTATAGGCAAGAAGTTCCTATTTTCGGGAATTAAAAAAGCTTCATCATTAATTATTTTAAGCCTTTTAACTGTGAATTCATTATTTACTACAGCTATTACTATTTTGTTATTAGTAGCTTCGATATTCTTATCAACTATTAATAAATCGTTTTCTTTTATTCCAGCATCTATCATAGATTCGCCAGTAACTTGTACAAAAAAAGTGCTTTGTGGATTTTTTATCAGATGTTTATTTAAGTCCATCCTATTACACATATAACCGTCGATAGGCGAAGGAGCTCTCGCAGGAATTTTCGTCTCAAATAAAGGGATTTCACAAACCTTACCGATAGAACATTCGAAAATCTGTGTTAATTTCATGAGTTTCTACTACAATATTAATTATGCTGCAATATTATATTAATATTTTTTCTAGATCAAATGTTTAAAATATTTATACAATATCGGCTTAGAGGACGTGAAGAGTTTTTTTACTATAGCAAATTTACAATTATAGGAAATCAAGAAGTTGGCAATCTTTTATAACTCAAAACCCTGAGTATATTTTATTTTAAGACTCTTCGCTTGATACAGCTTCAACTGACTCTACTTCCGGTATATAGAGTTTAAGCATAGATTCGATACCATTTTTTAGAGTAATGCTTGAGCTTGGGCAACCTGCACAAGAACCATAAAGTTCTAATTTTACTACTCCGTCCTCGAACCCTCTATATACAATATCGCCGCCATCCATTGCAACAGAAGGACGAACTCTAGTTTCTATTAGCTCAATAATTTGTTTTTCTATATCAGATCTATCTTCGTAATTGATAGTGCGGTCCTTTAAGTTATCATCAAATACTGGAAAACCAGAGACAACATGATCCATAATAGTCATTAGAACTTCTGGCCTCAAAATATTCCAATCTGTGCTGTCTGCTTTAGTAATTGTGATGAAATCGCTACCAAAAAATACTGTTTTTATATTATCTATGTCGAATAATTTCAATGCCAGCGAGCTTTTGCCTTTAGCATCTTCCTTGCTACCAAAATGGATAGGTTGATCTGGGCTAACTTCTTGAGCAGGAAAAAATTTAAGAGCATTAGGATTTGGGGTTGCCTCGATCTGAATGAACATACTACCTCAAATAATGAAATATTTTTTTGAATAAATTTGGTACCCGCGGCCGGACTTGAACCGGCAAGGGCCGAAGCCCCACGGATTTTAAGTCCGTTATGTCTACCATTCCATCACGCGGGCGAAAAACATTTTAGCTCTAAGAGCATTCCAAATACAGCTAAACATGAAAGCTAAAATTATCGTCACATTAATAAAAAAATTTCTCAAAAGCAAGTAATTTCTATGACTGCGCAATAATATTCTGGATATTCTGGAGTTTCCTAAAAATATGGTTTGACAAAAATTTAGTTGGGTTTTTAGGAAAGTTATTAAGGCAACAATTTTGTGACCTTGGCGTTATAGCAGAGTAAAGAATTTCTTTACGACGGACTTTATCAGCAAGATTATTTACTGGACCTGTACTCTTTTATTCACTAGTTCTGCTTGGAGCATCAGTTAGATGATCATTAAGTTACGATCTTTGCTCACTATGAAGTCCTAAATATACGTAATATCGACAGGAAAGTGAAGATTAAATTATTATATTCTTCACTTCCCTCCTTTGGGTGCCTTTGAACTAGATTTAACGGGTTCTAGAATCCGCCCATATCTCCCATTCCGCCCATGCCACCCATTCCGCCTCTTGGAGACATCATAGATTCATCTTTATCTGAAGGCTCATCAGTGATTGATACTTCAGTCGTAGTTATCAACGCTGCTACAGAAGCTGCATCCTGTAATGCAGTTCTTACAACTTTAGTAGGATCTATAATACCGGCTGCAAACATGTCAACATATGTCATGTCTTGTGCATTAAAACCTAGATTTTTGTCCTTGCTGTCTTTGAGCTTGCTTACTACTACAGCACCGCTTGTTCCAGCATTTTCAGCAATCTGACTAATCGGAGCTTCTAGAGCTCTTCTAACAATATCTATACCATGCTGTTGATCATTGTTGGCACCTTTAAGTTGATCAAGGATTGCACCAGCATATAGTAATGTGACGCCGCCACCGGCAACTACACCTTCTTCTACTGCTGCTCTTGTAGCGTGCAATGCATCGTCTACTCTATCCTTTCTTTCTTTAACTTCAACTTCAGTAGCTCCACCTACTTTCAATACCGCAACTCCGCCTGCAAGCTTAGCTAAGCGCTCTTGTAGTTTTTCTTTATCATAATCAGAAGTAGTTTCCTCAATTTGTTGACGAATTTGAGCACATCTGTTATCTATATCCGCTTTGCTACCGCCACCATCAATAATAATAGTATTGTCTTTGGATATGGTAACTTTCTTAGCAGTACCAAACATTTTGGTATCAGCGTTTTCAAGCTTCATGCCTAAATCTTCGCTAATTATTTGTCCTCCAGTCAGAATTGCCAAATCATCAAGCATAGCTTTTCTTCTATCGCCATAACCAGGAGCCTTGACTGCGGCAACTTTCAGTCCACCGCGAAGCTTGTTAATTACTAGAGTTGCAAGCCCTTCCCCTTCGACATCTTCTGCAATAATAAGTAAAGGATTTCCTGTTTTAACTATTGCTTCGAGAACTTTAACCATAGCATGTAGAGTAGAAATTTTCTTTTCAACTAGC
>JBPBQH010000053.1:0-5389 GCA_050954685.1 Janthinobacterium lividum
TGATGATCATTTTTTAAAAGATATAGGCATTGATCAAACATTCAATATACAAGAATTTAAAACAGTTTAACATTATAGCACGAGGTAAATTCATGAGCACCCAAGATAAAACATTAATTATTTACATCACAGCAAGACCTGGTATGGGCAAATATACGATAGCTAAAGCTCTTGCAGCCAATTATGGCTTTACTATATGTGACAATCAACTCATCAATAATCCTATACTAGAGCTGCTAAATTATGATGGCTTTTCTGAAGTGCCAGAATATGCTTGGGTCTCAATTAGAAATATACGTAATGCTGTTTTTGAATTCATAGCAAGTGAAAAAAACAACAGTTATGTACTTACAAATAATTTATATGAATATGAAGGAGACAGAAAGCTTTTTGCACAAGTAAAGCAAATGGCAATAAGCCGAGATTCAATATTTATACCGGTAAGACTCAGTATAACTGAAGAGGAACATTTAAGACGTGTAACTGATCTGGAGAGAAGAGATCGTTGGAAATCAATTGATCCACAGGAGGTATATAATCCAATGCCATTATTAAATATTGATGATTCTAATTTGCTTGAGTTAGAAGTTAGTAACTTATCGCCTCAAGAAGCTGCGAGTAAAATTATTGAGCATATTAGAAGTTTAAATATATAGCATAAAAAAGATTTTAGAAGTCATTTTTATTAAATTCAATTTCTGACAATAAAATCAAAGTCCTCATCCAGTATGGCGCACCCTGAGCGATTCGAACGCCCGGCCTTTTGATTCGTAGTCCTATTCATTCAGTATTTCACAAATAAGCACAACATTTAATAGCACAGAAAATATAGCTTAGCAAGGATTTAGATGTTACGTTGTTTCGCAGTTTGTTACCCTTATTTACAGGCAAATGTCCCAAATTTGTCCCGTAACAATAGTACAGCAATGCTCTGAAGCGTAAGAGTTAATTTAGCAAATCTTTAAACTGCTTAGCAAGGCTATATTTTCTACCTTTGTTAGAGCGGTCGCTTACAATCAAAAAACCATTTTCAACCCATTCTGCACACAGTTTAGCACTGGTACGAGGTTTAAAACCGAACAGCTCTCCTATCTGTTTACTGGTAATAATCTCAAACTTTTCAAACAGCTCAAGCGATTTACGCTGTTTGGGATCTAGTTTCCTCAGAATATGGCTCTGGTCAATAACTTCAGATCTACTCTCTGTAATCTCTTGATGAGCATTACTCATACGCTTTAGCACATTCTCAAAAGATTCTTTCATCCCACATATAAAATACTCAACCCACTCAGTGATATTAGCTTCTGCTCTACCCATATAGTAATTATGCGAATCACCTACACTTATTGCTTGGTAATATGCTCCAAGATTACGGGCATAGTATTCTTCAAGCGAATATAGACCTTTAAGATCATACCCTCGCTGGTGAAGTATAAGCGTTGTAAAGAGTCTTGCTGTTCTACCGTTACCATCAAAATATGGATGAATTGTTGCAAACTGATAGTGAGCAATTGCTGCAACTATAGGGGATGGTATCTCACTTGCATCATTGATCCAGGCAACCATCTGTTTCATAAGCTGTGGTACGTCTTTTGCTTCAGGTGGCATATAGACTATAGCTCTAGTTGCTGCATCCTTTATGACATTTTGACCTTTTCTATAGGGTGTAGGCTTTACTGCTCTATCTCCCTCACTCATAACAAGTGCGTGTAATGTTTTTATTGTAGTCTCTGTTATGGGTGAACCAATAGCAACTATTTGCTCTAATTTCTCAAGAGCTCTATAGTATCCTTTTACTTCATGCTCATCTCTCTCACGGCCTGGAAAATGATCATCATACTTTAGCACTTCCGTTATCTGCCTAATATTTAGAGCATTACCCTCAATCATAGTTGAGTAGTGAGTTGTATATAGCTTAGCGGTTTCACGAAGCGAGATAAGTATCTTTGGTGTTAGAGGCAAATGCAATATCTTTTCTTTTGCAGCCTCAATACGCATAAGGTTGTTTGCTATAGAGGATGTGATTCTGTAGTTAGGTGTGAAACTTATCTGCATGTTGTCAGTATTTTATCGGCATTAATCAAAACAATACTATGCAGTTAAAATGCAGATAAAGCAAATGTTTTTATATATTGTTTTGAGTAGCAAAGCGTAAAAAATACAACATTATTGAAATTTGCAGCTAGATTTAAATATATGGCTTGAGTATTAATAACAATTATCGAGGTAAGTCTAGTCTTCTTGAGAAACTGCACAAATCTTGGGAGATTGCCGACAAGTAATTGTCAGTTAGCACCCCCTTACATCGCACAAGAATGACAAAAAATCTAGAAATCAGTTGCTGAGTTATCCGAGAAAAGCCCTTTGATTCCAGTGCTACAGGATTATATAGATCTGCTCGATAAGTTAAAAATTGCAAACCATTCTGAATAAAAGCTATTGACTTGTCTGACCAAAACATATTTTATACACGCATATAGTTTATAGTAATCAATTTTGAGAAAAAAGTGTTTAAAGCATGCTTTTAAATATCACAAAGCTAATTCTGGGGGTAATATTATCTTTCTGTGGAGTTACATTGAACGCGTTCGCTGAAACTAAATCTTCTGTTTCAGATGAATTAAAAACCATTGAATCTAATACTGAAGGGCGTTTAGGTATTTTTGCTATTAATACAGGAAACGGACATATTATAAAGTATCGTGCTGAAGAAATTTTTCCAACTCAGTGTACATCTAAAACAATAGGAGTTGCTGCAGTTCTAAAAAAGAGCATGTCAGATCCTTCATTGTTATCGCAAAGGATTACCTATTCAAAAAAGGAGCTAGATTTAGGTGAATGGAGCCCTGTCACAGAAAAACATGTTTCTGAAGGAATGACAGTTAAAGAACTATGTTCTGCTGCAATAAGCCTTTCTGATAATACAGCTATGAATCTTTTACAAAAAACAATTGGTAGTATTCAGGGAATAAACGATTTTGCCCACTCTATAGGCAATGCATCATTTAGACAGGATAATGATTGGCCAGCAGAAGCTTATTCCGGTGGTAATGGTAATGTGAAAGATTCATCAACTCCTCAAGCTATGGTTGAGAGCTTTCGTAAAATTACAATAGATAAAACTTTAGATAGACCTCAAAGAGATCTACTAACCACATGGCTAATAAATACACAGACAGGTGCTGCGAGAATTCGTTCAAGAGTATTCCAAGCGGTTGGATAGTTGGTAATAAAACTGGCACTGGAGGGGCTTATGGCTCAACTAATGATCTTGCAATTGTTTGGCCACTAAAGCATGCACCAATTTTAATTGGTATCTACTACACAAGTAATAACGAAAAAGCGATAAAAAGAGAAGATGTATTATCTGCTGCAACTAAAGTTATAATTGAAGAATTTATTGCAAAAGACAGAAAACTAAAGGCTTGATGATTATTGCTTTATTAAATAAGAAGAATTAACAGCATATTACTAATATCTTTTATAAAAGTTTCACGCAAACATGAAAACTATTCTCTAAAATTGCCATTTGTTTTAGGGCGTAAAACAGTAAAAGGTCACTTACTTAACATTTTTACTACAGTCTTAAAAATGATCTTTAAGAGAAATAAATCATGACTCACAAACACATTTAAATCAAAGACCTCAATCTGTCTTTTTCTACAAAACCTATTTTGAGAACTTTAGTTGTTAAATCCCTTACGGTAGTCGTATTGATATCATCGGCAGAGGCGGCAGCGGTAAATCTACGCTACTGAAAATGATCACTTTATTGTTGATCATACAGATTTAAGCGGCGAGCAGCGTTAAATAAGGCAGTGACAAAAGCTTTAAGCCTTGACCCGAATTATTTTGCTGCTTGATGAACCGACTAATCATCTTGATAACTTCAACCGCAAAAGCCTCATTGTATAGGGTGCAAGATTACTTAGATACATCAATTACAGTTCCTTGATGATAGAGAATCTTCCAGCTACCATCTACATTTTGCCACATGGTCGATCTTCTAGTGACTCTAGTTTTATTTTGTATCAATGTGTAAGTCAGCAAATAACTATCCTTGGCAATAGGGGTAAGTTTAAAATCTTTGGCTTCCCATATATCCTCATAATTAGAATCGTTATAACGTTCTAACAAATTATTAATTACATCCTCTTTTGTATATATATTACCTGATGCACCAACTTCCCAAAATTTATTACACATTTGGTTCTCAATATCTTGTCTAGTTTTGCCAAATTTTTCAGGATGATGAAATATTGGTTCACGAGATTTTAGTTCTTCAAGTATACTATTTTTATCTAAAACTTTTAACCCTGCATGCGCATCGGATCTAAATCCATCCCAAAACAAACCTCCATAAGGTGAAAGTATTTTCTTAACTATCTCCTCTATGCCTAAAGCATCACCTGTTTGAAATAGTTTCTCAAAACTTTCATTAAACTCTCTTGCAAGATTAGGATTTTCAGCTTTTAATAATCGTATGAGCGATTTACCACTTGCAGCCCATCTTTTATTTGCTCTAAAATAAAATTGAATTAATGGCTCATATAGATGTACCGCAGAAGTAATCTGTTCCTCCTTAGAATTGGGGAATTTTATATCATCTAAAATATCAGTGATCAAAAAGCGTTCTTTATCGATTTGAGCTTGGCTCCAAACATTTGGTCCTGATCTTCTATAATTTTTGGCAAGTTTATAGACATCTTGAGAGGCAGAGTTTGGCCCTAACACTTCCTTTCCATACAAGATCATCTCAATTAATCCTGAGATACCATTTCCAATTCTTGATTCTTCAAAAAAATAATGCAAGGTAGTAATATCATGAACAAAGATATCTATTGGCCAGCCATCATAGATAAATGCCTCACGATAAGCATTAGGTATTTTTTCGTAAACTATTACTAGATCAAGATCTGATGCACTGGTTCCCTGATTTTTGGAAACAGAACCAGCCCAGAAGATTGCTTTTGCATCCTTATACCGCTCATGGATTATTTTCTCAATTGTTATAAGCGGCTCAGAAAGTGTTTTTTCTTTAATCATAACTCTTTCCTTAAGTATAATTTATACTTTGTCATTTTAATTCCTCCATTAGATTTTCATTAATAATATGTTTATTAATTTTTATATATTCAATATCATTGATGTATTTCTTGTGATGGCCCTCTTCAATAGCATTGATGTATTTTGACTTACCTTGGTCTGCAGACTTTGTCATAAAGTAAAGTAATACTTCAAGACGATTAATAATTGTATTAGTAAGTCCAGTTCTTTCATCTTGCTTCAAACCATAAGTATCACAAAATAGTCTAGCTCTTTTTATCTGCTCATTTAAAGTACCAAAATCATTATGTTCATCTGAAGCCATAAATGGTGAAAATCTATA
>JBPBQH010000019.1:0-5338 GCA_050954685.1 Janthinobacterium lividum
AGGTTGAACTATTTGCATAATGTACTAACTACGAAAAGCAAATTACTCATTATGGTTCTATCGAAAATTTCCTTAATTTTGCCAGTGGCTATGTTCCATATTATAACGGAAAAGTCATCAGCGAAGAGTATATTATGCGCAATATTAGTAATAATCACGCAGAAATCTCTATAGCTACTAAGCCAAGTCATCAGAGACAAGGAGCCGCTACCCAAATAGCTTCTTTCATTGCTGAAAAATGTATAGAATTAAATTTGTCCCCTATTTGGAGTTGTCAAGCTGATAATAAGATGCTCCTTAAAAACTGCGCTTAAAGTTGGATTCCAAATAGAACGCTACTACGTTCAAATGGTAAGGAATGTAGGCAATATTTTAATTCCTAATCTAAAGACTCAGATTGTTAAAAATTCTCCTTCAGATTAATAACAATATTCAACGATTGTATGTTATATATTCTGCAAGCTTGAAGTTGATATAATCGGCTAAATGCGACATCTCTACTAAAATAGGCCCTATCACCTAGCCTAGTGCTTTCACTCTAGATATATAAGTTTTCATTACTCAAAAACATGAACATTGAAGCTAATCCCTCATTTTACATACAGAAATAATTACTTATAAAAAATTTGGACTGTTAGGCTTTCTGTATAGTATCTTCTAACTTGAAATGACCGATTTTTTCAGTTAATCTTGTATTGGCAAAAATACATAACTATATAGGGTTTTTCGTGACTGATTCTGAATATCAAAATCTAGTACCAATTAATATTGAAGATGAGATGAAGCGCTCATATCTCGACTATGCTATGAGCGTAATTGTTAGTAGAGCTATTCCAGATGCACGTGACGGGCTGAAGCCAGTTCATCGCCGAATATTATTCTCAATGTACGAGGCAGGCTATACAGCCAATAAACAACATAGAAAATCAGCAAGAATTGTTGGTGATGTAATAGGTAAGTATCATCCTCACGGTGATACTGCAGTTTATGACTCTTTAGTCCGAATGGCACAAGATTTTTCATTGAGATTACCCCTAGTTGATGGGCAAGGTAACTTCGGTTCTATGGATGGTGATTCTCCCGCCGCTATGAGGTATACAGAATCTCGTCTTGCCAAAGTCAGTCATAATTTACTCGAGGATATTGATAAAGAAACTGTTGATTTTTCCCCCAATTATGATGGATCAGAAATTGAACCCAATGTTCTACCAGCGATGTTTCCTAATTTACTAGTAAATGGCACTAGCGGCATTGCTGTAGGTATGGCAACTAACATTCCTCCCCATAATCTTGGCGAAGTTATTGATGCTTGCTGTCTATACGTTGATAATAACGATATAGATATTGTTGATCTCTTGTCTGTAGTAAGAGGCCCAGATTTCCCAACAGGCGCAATGGTGCTAGGTACGCAAGGAATTAGGTCAGCCTATCTTACGGGTCGTGGCAGTATAATGATAAGAGGACGCACTGAAATCGAGGAACATAACAATAGGCAAGCTATCATCATTACCGAAATGCCTTATGTGGTGAATAAGGCCAAGCTCGTTGAAAAAATTGCAGATCTAGTTAGAGAGAAAAGAATTGAAGGCATAAGCGATCTTAGAGATGAGTCTAATAAAGCTGGAGTTCGAGTAGTCATTGAAATAAAAAAAGACGCAGTAGCCGAAGTTGTACTTAACCAAATATATTCTTATACGCAGCTCCAGACTAGTTTTGGAGTTATTATGCTAGCCTTAGATAACGGCTTGCCTAAAGTAATGAATTTGAAAGAAGTAATATCAGCTTTTGTCAATTTTAGAGAAATCGTTATTACTCGTAGAACAATTTGTTTGCTTAATAAAGCAAGGAATAAGGCGCATCTCTTAGTAGGATTAAGAATTGCTGTCAATAACATAGATGAAGTGATCAAAATCGTAAGAGCAGCAAGTGATCCTCAAAGCGCTAAAGAGCAATTAATGCAAAGAATATTTAATGCAGAAAATATTAAGGATTTAATTAGATTAATTGATGATAAAACTAATATAAGTGAAGAAGGCAATTGCTACCTAACTGAAGTACAAGCTAAAACTATTTTAGAGATGAGATTGCAACGTTTAACAGCGATGGAAAAGAATAAACTCGAGAACGATATTACAGAAATAGGACAAGAAATTACCAAATATATAGAAATTCTTAGCTCTCGTGATAGACTACTTGCTATATTAAAAGAAGAACTTATAAAAGTTAAGGATGAATTTGCAACACCCCGCCTAACCTCGATCGAGGAAGGAGATTTCGATCAAGACATGGAAGATCTTATCCAGCAAGAAGATATGGTCGTGACTGTGACGCTGGGCGGATATATTAAAAGGGTTCCTCTTGTAACTTACAGATCTCAAAGGCGCGGCGGCAAAGGCAGAGCTGGGCTTTCAATGCGCGATGAAGACGCTACTACCCAAATTTTTGTCGGCAGTACTCACGCTCCTATGCTGTTTTTCTCAAATATTGGTCAAGTTTATAGCTTAAAATTATATAAGCTGCCTCTAGGTAATCCTCAAAGTAAAGGTCGTCCTATTGTCAATATTCTGCCCCTTAGAGAAGGAGAATATATAACTAATATCATGCCTATGCCCGAAGACCAGAACAAATGGGATGATTTAAATATAATATTTGCAACTTCGCAAGGCAATGTAAGACGTAATGATCTATCAGATTTCAAACGTATTCAGTCTAATGGGAAAATAGCTATAAGACTTGATGAGGGTGATTTATTAATCAACGTCAAAGTTTGTAGAGAAGAAGATCACGTTCTGTTGGCTTCAAGAAACGGCAAAGCTATAAGATTTCCTGTGAGCTCTGTAAGGGTCTTCAAAAGCCGCACTTCTGACGGTGTCAGAGGAATGAGATTATCAAATAATGATAATGTAGTATCGATGACTGTTCTTAAAGGGATTACTAGCAAAATAGAAGAGCGAGAAGCGTATCTATCAATACCCCTTGAGGAGAGACTCAAAATTAAAGAAGGTATTGAGTCTACTCATGACCAATTTGGTATCTCCTTGAGCAAGGAGCAAATACTTGAAATGGCCAGTCAAGAAGAGTTTATTTTGACTGTAGCAGAAAATGGCTTTGGCAAGAGGAGCTCAGCCTATAGCTATCGTATTACGGGGCGTGGCGGCAGTGGAGTTGTTAATATGGATGTCTCTGAAAAAACGGGTATGGTCGTGACAGCAATGCCTGTAGGAATGTCAGATGAACTCATGCTCATCACTAATATGGGCAAACTAATAAGATGCAAGTTGGAAACTGTGCGAGTGACGGGACGAAATACTAGCGGGGTGATTCTTTTCAAAACAGAAAAAGAGGAAAAAGTAGTTTCAGTTTCTTTAATAGTCGATAATTCAGATAATTCTGATGAACTAGAAATTGGGAATATAGAAGCTGATATTTTAAGCCAAGATACTAGTGATCAAGAACCAGCGATTGAGTAGAGATTTCTGCCCCATTGATATATTTGCATGTTCTATCAAAAACAAAGCCTAGGTAATTAAGCAATAGCCGTAAATTTCTTGTGAGAGCTATACTTTGCGTTACAATATAATTGTAACGCAAAGTATAGCTCTCACATGAAGAATTTAATCCACTTTATATTGCTGCTTTCATCAATCTTTACAGTAAAAGTAGCTACAGCATCCAATGAAGCAATGATGGATATTAGCGCAATAGTAGATCCTGTCTGTACAATCGTGGCTAGTAATCTTGACTTCGGTGTTTATAACTCCTCTATTTCAAATAACATGGCTATCTTATCTGTTCGGTGTACTAACGGTTCAACATTCAAGATAAGATTAAGCAAAGGAGATAGCCCCTCAAAAGGGATGCTTAGCAATAACTCTCAAAGCGGAACCCAGCTTTTGAAATATGAACTATATCAAGATCCTACAATGCAAAAAATATGGGGAGATGATGACTCTACTACGTTTGTTGGTCAAGCTGATGGTAGAGAGCATAATTACATAATTTATGGTCAAATCCCTGATAATCAAAATTTACCCCAAGGCGTCTATACTTCAGACCTTCTGATATCACTAAGAGTCAGTAATACTAATACTACTATAGCTTATCAAACAGTAACGGTCGCAAAAGTAACAGCTACAATCGACGATAAGCTTAGTAAAAATTGAGTCTGACTTTTTTGCCACTAAAATATATAAAAAATATTTTTTTTGTATCTCGTCAAATATATAACTTTAACAATTAATAGTTTGGAGTTAGCATTTAAAAATTAATTTATGAGCGAAACACTTTTATGATAAAGAATACTTATAAAAGACTTCTAATTACTGGCACTTTATTAGCAGGATCCGCAATTTGTTCTAATAATGTTTTAGCAAGTACTACTAGTACTACTTTTACGGTTACAGCTAGTGTTGCTGCTGCATGTACGGTCGCAGCTAGTAATTTAGCCTTTGGTAACTTTACAGCTACTGCAGATGTTCTGGGAACAAGCACCATAACTGCAACTTGTACAAATGGCGCGGCCTACAATATAGGTCTTAGTATAGGAAATGGCTCAGGTGCTACAACTAGTAATCGCGTTATGACTGCTGCTGTCGGCTCTACTTCTTATTTGTTAAATTATAACTTATATACTGATAGTGCGCGTAGTGTCATTTGGGCACCAGCTACTAGTTCTACAGTTGTTACAGGCACTAATGGTGGCACTGGCACTGGTGCTGCCCAGACTTACACTGTATATGGGAAACTACCTTTATCAGGTAATACTACCGCGTATATTGGGTCTTACACGGACACAATTGCTGTGACGGTCTATTTTTAACAATCCAAGGTAACATGATGATAAAACAACTTATTAATAAATCTATCTTATTAACTTCTGTAACATTATTGCCGTTTATAGCATGTGCTAACTTTACTATTGCTCCGATTAAATTAAAAATTCAGAAGGACGAAAAAATTACTGCCCTTACTCTACAAAACAATAGCGATAAAGTGACAAGCTTTCAGTTAACAGCTTTCAAAGTAGAATCTGAAAATGGCCAAGATGTTGATAAAGAGACTAAAGATCTTCTAGTCACTCCTCTAAGCTTCAGACTAGCACCAGGTAAAGCCCAGCTCATTCGCGTAGCAATTAAGAATAATATTGCTCATGAAGCACGTGAAAACGCTTATAGGATTTCCGTGCGGGAGCTTCCCCACAAGATAAATAAAGAGGGAGCGCATATTCAGACTGTAACAGAATTCAAAGTTCCTTTATCAATTACAGACACTAAAGCTGAGCCACAACCTGAATAAAAATTAGCTAGCCTTTGCTCGCAGATGGGCCAAGTTATAATAA
>JBPBQH010000110.1:0-5279 GCA_050954685.1 Janthinobacterium lividum
ATAGATACTTTAAAAGGAGCTACAGCTTCTGGCCAAATGATACCTTTCTCGTCATTATTAGCCTCGACTATCGCGCCTACTAATCTCGATATGCCTATTCCGTAAGAGCTCATTTCTACTGGTACAAGGTCTCCTTCTCTATTATTAACAACTGCATTCATAATTTTCGAATATTTAGTACCTATATAAAAAATATGTCCGACTTCAATAGACTTACTAACTAATAGCTTATCACTAGGTAATTGGCAATTTGACGGATCATGTTTTTCTTCGGCTGCTGCGTATAGAGACTTTAGTTCCTCAATGTTGTCAGCTAAGTTTTCAGACAAAATACTAAATCTTTTATCGTAATAGATAGTACTCTCGCCACTGTCAGCTATTATATGAAATTCATGACTCAAATCGCCACCAATAGGGCCATTATCGGCAAGAACAGGGATAGCTGATAGTCCAATATCGCTAAAGGTTTGCATATAAGCTATATACATCTTATGATAAGTATCAATAGCTGCCTCCTTACTAATATCGAAGGAATAAGCATCTTTCATCAAAAATTCTCTACCCCTCATAATACCAAATCGTGGTCTAATTTCATCTCGAAACTTCCATTGTATCTGATAAAGGTTCTTAGGAATATCTTTATACGATTTTATGTTGTGCCTAAAAATATCTGTTATCATATCCTCATTAGTTGGTCCAAATAGTAACATATTTCCGTGTCTATCAGGGAACTTCAGCATTTCTTTACCATAATTATCAAACCTTCCACTCTCAATCCACAAATCTGAAGATTGGATACATGGCATCAGCATCTCAATAGCACCAACAAGATTCATATTTAAACGCACTATATGCTCTATATTTTTAAGGACCTTAAGGCCAAGCGGTAACCAGCTATATATACCCGATGCCTGCTGGCGTATCATCCCAGCTTTAAGCATTAATGTATGAGAAATTATTTGGGCGCCTTGTGGCTTTTCTTTAAGAACCGGCAAAAAGTACTTCGATAAAAACATAGTTTAAATCTCAATTGTAATTGTTAAGAATTTTAGTATATGAGCTTGAAATTACTTATATAACGTCTAAACTTCGGCAAAATTTGGTAAGCATAAATAATAATTTCAGGAGATATTGCTGAGATTTTTTTTACTACCAAATAGTGATAAGTTTCTACCACAAATGATCACGAACATCAAGCCACCTGCAATAGCTATAAGTCCTCCCCCTCCCATCAACCCTAGAGCGAGCTTAATATTTAATGACATTTCAATATTAGTAGTTTTTCTAAGCACACCATATCCTCCGGCAATAGCAAGACCACTAATATGCATAATTTGCCCTATTGTTATTATATATAGTTGAATTGATGCATAATTTATTCCCCACTTCTTTGATTCTTTCCTCAAAAAAATACAAGCGTAAGCGAAGCCCATAAATGCCACACTAATGCCTACTATTGATCCATGATAATGAGCAGGAATGGTTACATTCGTACCAGAGATTAGCAGGCCTATTAAACCACCAGAGAGGAATAGTAGACATGAGCATATAATACTAGATTTTATGAACGGGTGAGCAGACTTGTACTGCACTCTCGTGTCACATATCAGGGCAATTATACACAAAGTTGGTGCTATTCCGCCCATATATCTCATATGATTAGTAAAATATTGTTTAAATTCTGCCGAGCTTATCTCGTTAAAATGACCGCCTAAAATTAATAGACTAAGAATAAAATTCAAAATTAAAATAGTGTAATATATTTTTTTAGCACCGAGTTCTTTTTTGCTAACTAACGAGGTAAGTATCACCCAAACTATCATCAACATTTGAGTATAGAGAAATTGCAATAGATGCCCGCCACTCCAATAAATCAATTCGTAATAGAGTTCTATATTTATTAAAAAAGAACTCTTTATAAGTCCTCTATAAGAAAGAATAAAACAGGCCCATACTCCAACAAACATGATTGCGGAAGTGACAGATCCAATCTCAATAAATTGATTATCTCTCGAGGATTGCAATAACAAAGAATTGATCAAACTATTAATTGCAAATAATAGTACACTAATACCAAACAAGCTAAGACCTAATATGAAAATAGCATTATCTAGCATTGGTATATAATTATTTATTATTGAATTTTGACCAAAAAATGGTGATATACCAATGATTAAAGTGCTTACAAAAGACAATCTAAAATAAATTTTATCAAAAGCGTAGGACGATTTATAACCCCAGATACTTGCAATGATAGATATTAGCCAAACTAATACTGACAAATTTACATGTATAATCAGAGCCGATTTAAAAATTTGATTGTTAGTAATTATTTTATTTAAAAAAGGAGTACGAAGACAAACTATGACTATAGAATAGGCGCCAGCGATGCCTAGAGCAAGAATACCATTTTTAATCCAATTTATTGAAGATTTGTTTATGGATAAATTTCCTAGCTTATCTACAAAATTCATGGCCAATATATATGTGATGGTGGGCTTGAGAAGACTTGAACTTCCGACCTCACGCTTATCAGGCGTGCGCTCTAACCAGCTGAGCTACAAGCCCATTTTAATGGGTTTGCCCATTTTATTTAAATATTGCGTCCTGTCAAGGACAAACCTTATAAATCATTAAATTCAGCCGTTTAACTTGAGTTTCATTAGAGCTGAGATAAACTAAATAGACTGATCGAAACTACGAGTAAGAGACTATCATATCTTGTTTAGTTACTTTACTCACCTTCTTCCAACACTGGATCTTTAAAATTTACCTTCATATTATTTTTTTTAACGTAACAGTTAACCAAATCTTCTATCAAACTACTATTTATACTCGAAATAATTTCATTTCTGTTGCTAATTTTTTTCTCTGTATTATTAGTTTCCTTATCAGATATTTTTATTTGGTTAATATAAGCAAAATAAGCTTTGTCATCGAATCTGATGACCTGCGTGGTAGTATCTTTTTTAGTTCTAAATATTGAATTTAATAAAACTTGAGGCAGTTCGAGATTAGTTTCTATTTCTGATCTTACCAGCTTAAGGGCATCAATCTTAACGGTAGCTGTATTCTTAAGGTCTTCTAGCTGCCGTGGAATCAGCCGGTCGGATTTATAGTTTTTCGCTATTTTTTCGAAATTTTTTAAATTGTTATGCGACGTTAATTTTCCTACTAATAACTTACTGGCTTTTTCTTTTATATTTTCAAAGGGCTCCAGCTTTGCAGCTTTTACACTCTTTAGTTCAACCAATATTAATTCCGTTCTGTCTTTGATTTCAGTAGGGTATAAAATCTCTCCTTCACTCATCTCAAAGACTGCATCAGCTATTACATTCATTTCTGAATTTTCATTGGCAATGGTTTCATATGTAACATTGTCCATAGTTAATAACTGAAAATTATATTTCTTTGCGATTTCTTCAATAGATATACCAGCGGCAACATCATCCTCAAGATTTTTAATAGATTCAGCCATGAGTTGATCTATTTTTTGCTGATTCAAAATATTTGCGATTTGTGATCTAACTTTATCGAAATTGTCAGTACCGAATTCATCTTTATTTTTGTTGTAAAAATCTTTGAGTTCGTCGTTATTAATTACTATTTTACTCATCAGATCGCTTGCAGTTAATCTGATGTAGCCTAGGCTACGTAGCTCCTTGGTTGTGAATAGTTCTTTATGTTTTTGATAAAATTCTATAACTTCCTTTTCGCTTGGCATTGGGGGTACAAATTTTTTATCAATATTTTTTAAGTCAATTTGAACTAGTTCTATTGATCTCTCTTCTGTCATGTAATCAACGACATTTTTTATCATAATTTCTGGTACTTTAAAAGAATCCAAAAAAGTAGTAACTAGAGTATTTTTAAGTATTCTTTGCTCTAAATCTTTAAAATATTCTTGCTCATTTAAATTTGAATTTCTAAGAAAAGATTTTACAGCAGCATAATCAAAATTGCCTTGATGATCTTTAAAGATCGGCGATTTTTTTAGAAGGACAATTATAGATTCTTCATTTAATTTTAGGTCGTACATATTGACAATATTATTGAATATGCTTCTATTAATTAATCGGTAGAGCACTATTTTGTCTAGTCCGAGTTGCTTTATATCTTCCTCAGTTAAATTAGCTTCATTTTGCTTTTGTATTAGACTAATTTCTTCCGATTTTGCTCGGTAAAAATCACTATCTGAAATATTTTGAGCTTCGCTGAAAGTAACTAAATCATAGTTATTCTGTCCTTGTAATGCATCTTTAATTCCCCAGCCGACGAAAGCAAATGCGATCATTCCCAGAAGCAGACGAATTACAAGGCTATTAGCACCCCTTCTTATACTGTTAAGCATAAATTTGAATCACCTGTTTACTTGACTATTAATAACACATAAAATAGTTATTTAACTTAAATTCCGCAAGTAATTTCTTATGTCTGGGTTTATTATAGCTAACTGGAAAATGAATTTTTCTTTTAATGAATCGATAAAGTTTTGTAATCAAATATCAAAGATAGAGAGCAAAAACCGTCTAATTATAGCTCCCCCCATTCCCTATCTCTCTTACTTAGCAAGTAATTTCAGAAATATTGAGTTTTGTGCTCAGAATGTTAGTTGGCTTGATCTAGACGGCCCTTATACGGGTGAATATTCTGCTTCGATGTTAAAGAGTTGCGGCATTAATTATTGTCTGATCGGTCATAGTGAAAGAAGAATGCTATTTTCTGACGATACGGAAGAACTAATATCCCGAAAAGTCAATAATGTTATTTCTGCGCACATGACTCCTATTATCTGTATAGGCGAGTCTGCTGAAGCTCGCATAAATAATAATTACAAACAGTTCATTGAGTCTCAGCTAAAATTTATTGAAAGAGTTAGAGGAAGCATAATAATTGCTTACGAACCTATTTGGTCCATAGGTTCAAATAAAATTCTTTCAAAGAGTGAAATAAATGAGATGATAGAATTTATAAATTCATGGGTAAACCAAAAGGCAGTTGCAAATAATGTAAGCATAGTGTATGGTGGATCAGTAAACTTAAATAATATTGATGAAATATTATCATTAAAAGATATGAGGGGCGCTCTACTTGGTAAGACGTCGCTTGACTATAATAATTTAGTAAAGATTTTGGAAAAGTCATATTATTAATAACAATGAATATACTTCTTTTTATACATGTCGTTATAGCTTGCTTACTGATAGTAGTAATTCTTCTGCAAAAAACTGGCACTGACAGTTTGAGTGGAATTGGCGGAGGCAGTATGGGTGTAGTAT
>JBPBQH010000163.1:0-5278 GCA_050954685.1 Janthinobacterium lividum
TAAGATCATAAGCAAAAATACTGAATAATTTTACGGCAATACCTTGATGATTCTGGTTATGGCCTAAGATCTTATTAAGAAATTCATTATCAACTATTTCAAGCTTGTTTTTATGACTAATATTTTTGTTAGTTTCTAAAAACAATTTAGTACAAAATATTTTTTCGATTTTTCTTAAGGGGTTTTGCAATGCAGCGATAGCTGCATGTCTTCCGTACATAAAATAAGAATTAGTATTGCTACTTTCTAGTCTAGTATTGTTAAGCTTAAGATTTACGCAATCTTTAAAGGTCATATTGTTCATATAATTTGTCCTTGACACAAATTACTATTTATTATAAAAACTTACAACTAAACATTTTAAGATGTTATTTGTAAGTTCTGAAAAATCTTAGAAATTATTAGCGTTGTAAACATAATCTTATTGCGCTTTACATCAAATTAGTCTACTTTACTGTGCGGTTCTCCGGAGGGGTGGCCGAGTGGTCAATGGCAGCAGACTGTAAATCTGCCCGCGTAAGCGTTCGAAGGTTCAAATCCTTCTCCCTCCACCATGACTAGGTCAGGTGAGAAAGTTGCGGGTGTAGCTCAATGGTAGAGCTCCAGCCTTCCAAGCTGGCCACGTGGGTTCGATTCCCATCACCCGCTCCAAATTGTGCGTGTGTAAAAACTGAGAGCAGTGATAATATTTTGAATTAAATAAGTAAGTTTTAAGACAAACCCTAAACTCTATGGAGCAAATATATGGCAAAAGAAAAATTCGATAGATCGTTACCCCACTGTAATGTTGGCACTATTGGTCATGTTGACCATGGAAAGACCTCTTTGACTGCGGCTATTACGCTAGTATTATCAAAAAAAGGCGGAGCAACAGCTACCGAATATGATGAAATCGATGCTGCTCCAGAGGAGAAAGCAAGAGGCATTACTATAGCTACAGCACACGTTGAATATAAAACTAAAGAAAGACACTACGCTCACATCGATTGCCCAGGCCACGCCGATTATGTAAAAAATATGATCACGGGAGCCGCGCAGATGGATGGTGCCATATTGGTAGTATCAGCAGCTGACGGCCCTATGCCTCAAACAAGAGAGCATATATTGTTAGCAAAACAAATTGGTGTTCCCTATATTGTAGTATTCTTGAACAAGTGTGACATGGTTGATGACCCAGAGCTATTGGATCTAGTAGAAATGGAAGTAAGAGAGCTTTTGTCGGCATATGATTTTCCTGGTGACGATATACCTTTTATAAGAGGTTCAGCACTGAAAGCATTAAATGAAGATCCCGAGGGTATTAAAGCCGTAGAGGATTTAATGGACGCTGTAGATAGTTATATTCCTCAGCCTGAACGTCGAAAAGATCTCCCATTCTTAATGCCTGTTGAAGATGTTTTCACAATTTCAGGTAGGGGTACAGTCGTAACGGGTAGAATAGAGAAAGGAACAGTAAAGGTTGGTGAAGAAGTAGAAATAGTAGGTATAAGAGATACTCAGAAAACTATAGTCACTGGCATAGAAATGTTCAAGAAATTACTAGATCAAGGTGAAGCAGGCGACAATGTTGGGATATTGCTGCGTGGCATAAAAAGAGAGGATGTTCAAAGGGGCCAAGTGCTCTCTAAGCCTGGTAGTGTTACTCCGCATACAGAATTTGAAGCAGAAGTATATGTAATGACAGCGAAGGAAGGTGGGCGTCACACTGCTTTTGTAAATAAATATCGTCCTCAGTTTTATTTTAGAACTACAGACGTAACAGGCGAAGTAGAATTGCTTGAAGAAAAAGAAATGATAATGCCTGGAGATAATGCTAAGTTAAGGGTAAAGCTCATTGCTCCTATAGCAATGGATAAGGGGTTGCGTTTCGCTATCCGTGAAGGTGGTAAAACTGTAGGCGCTGGAGTGGTGTCAGAAATTATTAAATAATAATGTTATTAATAGCATCAATGAGCTTTTAATTAACTTTAACCTGCGGCTTCTTGGTGCTGAGTAAATTCAAGTATAAATATAAGGATCTAATGCTTTATAAAAAGGATGATAATGAGTAATAGTCAAGAAATTATAATCAGACTCAAATCGTTTGACCATAATAGTGTGGAGCGAGCTAGTGCAGAAATAGTAAATGCGGTAAAAAGGACTGGAGCAGTAGTTGCTGGGCCTATTCCTCTTCCACGTCATATCGAGCGGTTTACTGTTCTTAGGTCTCCGCACGTGCATAAAAAGTCTAGAGACCAATTCGAGATTAGAACTCAACAAAGACTTCTTGTTATTAAATATCCTACGCCACAAACAGTAGAAGCTCTGAAAAAAGTTGATTTAGGCGCAGGTATTGAAGTGGAAATTAATTTAAATTAATGAGCGCTTAAAATGAGAACAGGTTTAATTACAGAAAAAGTGGGCATGAGTTCCATGTTTAATGACAAAGGCGAAAGACATACCTTGACTTTTTTAAAAATCGATAATTGTCAAGTAATCGAGCAACGAACTATAGAAAAAAATGGTTATAATGCACTACTGCTAGGAGCCAGAAATTCTAAGCCTTCGAAAATTTCTAAGCCACTTAAGCAAATATTTGCTAATTTAAAGATCGATCCTAAAGAAAAATTAAAAGAGTTTAGAGTATCTGATGATTGTTTTCTCGAAGTTGGTACTCATTTGGATGTTGAACATTTCTCTGTTGGCCAATCTGTGGATGTAACTGGGACCAGTATTGGTAAAGGGTTTGCAGGGAGCATGAAAAGACACAATTTTAGAGGACTTGAAGCTTCACATGGTGTCTCCGTTTCGCACCGTTCACACGGTTCTACTGGCGGTAGGCAGGATCCGGGTAGAGTGTTCAAAAATAAAAAAATGGCTGGACACATGGGAAACTCCAAAGTAACAGTTCAAAACTTAAAAATTATTGCCCTTGACAAAGCGAATGGGATCATTATGGTAAGCGGCAACGTACCTGGTTCGAAAGGTTCTTACGTTTATATTACTGATGCTATAAAAAAAACCGTTCAAGTATCTTAAGATAAGGTTATAAAGAATATGGAAGCTAAAATACTAAATCTAGAAAACCAACCTGTTGGCCAAATTACTTTGAACGATAGTATCTTCGGGTTGGTGCCGAGGAAGGATATTATTAAGTTAGTCGTAGATTGGCAGCGAGCTAAAGCTATGGCTGGCACTCATCAAACAAAAACTATATCAGAAGTATCGGGAACTACGAAAAAACCCTTTAAACAAAAAGGTACTGGTAATGCAAGACAAGGCTCTTTAAGATCTGCGCATATGAGAGGTGGTGGGGTGTCTCATGGTCCAGTTGCGCGCAGTCATGCAACAAAATTACCAAAAAAAATTAGGAAACTTGGCTTGAAGCATGCTCTCTCTGCGAAAGCCCTTGAGGACAAATTATTAGTAATAGATTCCTTGGTACTAACTCAGCCTAAAACCTCCTTATTAGTTAAAGCTTTAGCTAAATTTGAAGGCAAAAGTTTCTTTTTTATAGGTAGTAATCAAATTGAAAATAATTTTTCCTACGCGGTCAAGAATATACCTCATGTTTCTATAGTTCCTCAAATAGGAGCAAATGTTTATGATATTCTGAAACACGATTACATTTTATTGTCTTCTGAAGCAGTGAGTACATTGGAAGAGAGGCTTAAATGATAGGACATGAACATTATGATGTGATTAGAAGACCAATAATTACTGAAAAAACTACTATGCTGAGTGAGCAAAATAAATTTACGTTTGAGGTCGCCAAGAAAGCTGTAAAACATTCAATTAGGATTGCAGTAGAAAGAATATTTGAAGTCAAAGTTTCTAAAGTTAATATTTTGAATGTGAAAGGCAAAGTCAAAAATTTCAAGGGGCGGTCAGGTCGCCAGTCAGATACCAAGAAAGCCATTGTTACCTTAGAAAAAAACTATACTATAGATTTAACTGGAGGTATTAGATAAATGTCTTTAAAGAAACATCGTCCCATTACTCCGTCGCTGCGTGAACTTATTCAAGTTAATAGATCGGCCCTATGGAAAGGCAAACCACTGAAATCTTTAACTAAAGGAAAATGTAAAACTGGAGGCAGGAATAATACAGGAAGGACTACTTCTTGGCACATAGGCGGTGGTCATAAACAATCTTATAGAATCATAGATTTCAAAAGGGATAGGTTGGATACTGTAGCTACAGTGGAAAGGATTGAATACGACCCAAATAGAACTGCTTTCATTGCGCTCGTAAATTACGAAGATGGAGAAAAGTCTTATATTTTAGCGCCACAAAAATTACTAGTTGGTGATAAAATAATATCGAGTAGTTCAGCTGATATAAAAGTTGGTAACTGTCTGCCTCTTAAAAATATTCCAGTAGGAACTCAGATTCATAATGTTGAGATGAAGCCAGGAAAAGGTGGTCAAATTGCCAGATCTGCTGGGAATACAGTAAACTTAGTTGGAAAAGACTCGGGATATGCTCAGATTAAGCTACCTTCCGGGGAGCTAAGGTTAGTTCTTCTTGAGTGCAAAGCAACCATAGGCATTTTATCTAATTCTGATCAAAAGAATATTAATTTAGGTAAGGCAGGAAGGTCTAGGTGGCTTGGAAGAACACCAGTCGTTAGAGGGGTTGCTATGAATCCAGTCGACCATCCGCACGGTGGTGGCGAAGGAAAAACCTCAGGTGGCCGTCATCCAGTAACACCATGGGGGAAACCAACCAAAGGCAAGAAAACGCGTAGGAATAAAAGAACTTCCAGTAATATAATAAAAAGAAGAAAATAAATTTAGGTTAAAGTATGGCTCGCTCAGTTTGGAAAGGACCCTTTGTTGACGGTTATTTGCTAAAAAAAATAGAAAAAATTAAAGAATCTGGTAAGTCAGAAATGATCAAAACTTGGTCAAGAAGATCTACTATAATACCGATATTTGAAGGTTTTACTTTTACAGTACACAACGGTATTAAGTTCATACCCGTCAGCGTGACTGGAGAGATGGTAGGCAGAAAGCTAGGTGAATTCGCTCCAACTAGGACTTATACGGGGCATGGCGCAGATAAAAAAGTTAAGAGAAAGTAATATATGACTAGTACAAACCAGCCGCTGCCCTCAACCCGTAGCTCTGCAAAAGCAACCGCTAAATCACTTAGGGTTAGCCCTAGAAAGTTGAATCTGCTGGCCGCTTCGATTCGTAATCTAAGCGTTAAAGAGGCTATGATTCAGCTGACATTTTCCAAAAGAAGAATTGCGAAGGAAGTCAAAAAATGTCTTCAATCAGCTATGGCAAATGCT
>JBPBQH010000054.1:0-5195 GCA_050954685.1 Janthinobacterium lividum
GTGAAAAATACGATAGCGAAGTGCGAGTGGTTTCAATGGGAAAGTTTGTAGATAACAATAATCATTATTCATTGGAACTTTGCGGAGGAACACATGCAGCAAGAACTGGCGATATAGGAATGTTCAAAATCATAAGTGAAAATGCAATTGCTGCTGGGATTAGGAGGATTGAAGCCGTTTGCGGAGTATCTGCTTTAAAAATCGCTAGAGAAAACGACGAGTTGCTTTGTCAATTAACTGATTTGTTAAAATCCTCAAAATCAGAGATCTACCACAAACTGAGCTCTTTATTAAATGTTAAAAAAGACCTTGAAACAGAGCTTTTGGCGCTAAAAATTGCAACACTAGATATCGCGCTTGAAAAAATCGATCAAGAATCTGTTAATGTAAACGATGTGAGATTTATATTTAAAATCATAAAAAATCTCGATTCTAAAACTGTCCGCTTGGCTGCTGAGCAACTATCTCTAAAAACTAGTAATCTTATAGTAGTTTATGTCTGCAATCTAGGAGATAAAATATCAGCTACAATAGCCCTCAGTAAATCTCTTACGGGCAAGTTTAGTGCTAGCGATATTGCGCACATGATGGCTAAATCTTTTGGGGGAAATGGTGGTGGTCAAACCACCCTGGCTCAGGTAGGAGGGATAGATGGCAATAAACTTTCTTTAATATTTGCGGAGATTACAAGCTATATTGAAAATATTAGCTAAGCATTATAATAAATTTATCTACAGCTATAGCTCTAATTGAGATTGATTTGAGTAGCTACGAAGAACTATGATCGTTATGAATATATTTAATTTAAAACTATTATGGGTACCCAGCTTAAAAAGGTAATATAATTCATTGAAAGCAGAGTATCTGAAGTAAAGAAGGTTTCAAGCTACACCCCTCATAAAGTTGACAAAAATGCCTAGAACTTCAGCAATTATGATAATCCTTCAAAGGGCTGCATCGCTTAGCTATTACGGGGTGGTGATTCGAGAAAAAATGGACAGAAGAAATTATTGTACGCCATTTACAGAAATAACTATTTGAAATATCTATATCGCGAATAATCCTTGTAAATCATTAACTTTTTATAGAAATTAATGGTACAGCTAACTAGTTCCAGAGCTACTGATTCTTAGAAAATCTTTTGCCATAAATGACAATAAGGCTTATTTCCGTTTTTATTATAATACTCTTGATGGTAAGATTCTGCAGGCCAAAAAGTGCTTACTGGCCTTAACTGCGTAGCTACAACATAACCTTTAGCTTTTAGGATGTTCTCTATCAAGAAAGCTTTATCATATTGATTTTGATTATAATAGAAAATAGTGCTTAGATACTGAGTGCCAATGTCAGCTCCTTGTCCATCAGTTTGAGTAAAATCGTGTATTTCGTAGAAAAACTTTATTATCTCTTCGTAAGATATTACCGAAGCGTCATAAATTACCCTAACTGCTTCTAGATGATTGTTACTGGAACTACATACTTGTTCATAGGAAGGACTTAATATTTTACCTCCTATATATCCTACTTCTGTCTTCAAGACTCCCTTCAGTTTGCTAAGATAATACTCTACTCCCCAAAAGCATCCAGCGGCCAAAATAGCTTCCTCAGTATCGACAATTCCCATCATTGGTACAAATTCTAAGGATAGTGAATTTATACAATATCTAGTATTTAATTTGGTAAAATTTTCTCCATAGAATATATGCCCTAGATGAGCATTACATCTATTGCAAAGTAATTCTGTACGAATGTCGTCCTCATCTAGGAGCTTTTTAATATTGTGCTCTAATTCTTGATCAAAACTTGGCCAACCAGAATTTGAATGAAATTTATTAAGCGAGTTAAATAGTGCTAAGCCACAATTTCTACATAAATAAGTTCCTTCTGCCGAAAATTTGTCGTAAATTCCTGTACCACAATATTCGGTTTTCTTGTCCAAAATAATTGCTCTAGCCTGGGGCACTAGGCTATCTGATTTGATCATATTATCTCCAATGTTCTTGCAATACTCAATTGAGTATTGCTTCTTTCATCGCGTCAAGTTTTCATTTGGAACTTTAGAACTGAGTAGCTTATCCTTACTGATTCAATTTTTAGCATTCACTGGGGTAAATACTAAATCATAGATCCGCCACGCTCCCTCTTGTTTATTAAATATAGAGACTAGCTTTGACTAGTTCTGACCATTTTTTGCTTCTCATGATCGTATATGTGATGAGAGTTTACGATCTTTACTTCAGTTACTATAATATCTCCATTAGGCAACTGTGCTATATCAAAACCTTTTTGAAGTGAACTAGTAATTAACGAAGTAGATGCGCGTATGTAATCTATATCACTAAAGGGGGAACCGTTATCATATTTCTCCGACGCCTCCTTAGTCATATCATTATCTTTCTTCAAATTATATTCAGAAGTTTCTTCGGCAAAATGGTTTTCTTTAACTAAATCGATTGACATATAAAAATTTTATTTAATAGGTAATTTATAGCAATAATTACGGTATAGATCAAGTCACTTTATTAAATTATTAATAAAGCGACTAAACAAAGTCAGTAGAATACCAAGATCAATAAAAGTTGATATATCAATTTATGTCTCTATTTGATAGAATTGGTCATTAAATTCTTGATTCAATAATAATGAATAAACTATTACCTAAATCGTCAACACGGCTTTTTTTATTTTTTTTAAAATTTCAAAAGAAAAAAATCACAGCTTTTATTATCCTTTGTATCATGACCGGTATAATTCCATCTGTTGATAGCATTTTATTACAAAAAATTACTGATACTATAGAACAATCTTCAAGCGGCAGAAAACTTGATTTTTTATCGTCGATGTTTTCATGGGCTTTAAGCTATGGCTTGTGGTGGGAGTCTCTAAATATATTATGGAGAATATATGACTATATTTACTTGAAATTTATGCCGGTAATAAAGGGTAAAATTATAGAAGAAATCTACGATTATACCCAACAGCACCAACATAAGTTTTTTCAGCACAACCCAGTGGGTAATATTACTAATAGGATTATTGAAGCTTCTAGATCTTTTGAAATGATTTTTTCTATTTTAACTGAGAGAATTATTACCAAATTATCAATCATTATTTTCGCCTCAATCACGATGTTTAATGTTCATCGCAATTTCGCAACTATTTTTTTGATATGGGTAACTGCTTTTATCAGTATTAGCTTGATGTTTTCTAAAAGAATAAATAATTACTCAACAGAATATGCTGGGTATAAGTCGCTAGTTGCTGGAAAGATTGTAGATGCTATATCAAATATTACTTCTATAAGAATATTTATGTCGCACAGGTTTGAGAAAAGATACCTAAGAGATCAGCTAAGCTTTGCTGTTAAGAGCGATCAAAATATGCAGTGGTTTATGTTTAAGTTGCGCTATGTGCTTAGTGCCTCTTGCTCAATTATGATTTTTACGATGATTTATTATATATCAGTTTTGCGTAGCCAATCACTAATCACTGTTGGCGATTGTGTTTTGATAATCACTCTTTGTCTTGCGGTAACAGATGAAATCTGGGATCTAAATCAGGAAATAGGCGATATGTTCGAGGAAGTAGGAACATTCAAGCAGAGTATGTCGCTAATTGAGCCTCACAATATTACAGACACAGAATACGCCGAAGATTTAATAGTTTCAACAGGAAGAATAGAATTTAGAAATGTTACGTTCAATTATCGTAACGATAATAACCTTTTTAAGAACAAGTCAGTTATCATATCTGGAGGGCAAAGAGTTGGCCTTGTAGGCTATTCTGGTTCTGGCAAAACTACTTTCGTTAATTTAATTTCTAGATTTTATGATATCGAAGAAGGACAGATTTTAATCGACGAGCAAGACATAAAACAAGTAACCCAAAATTCCCTTAGGAATAATATCAGCGTGATACCCCAAGAACCTATCTTATTTAATAGGACAATAATAGAAAATATAAGATATGGCTCAAAGAAGGCAAGCGACGAGGAAATAATTAATGTTGCCAAGCAGGCTCATATACACGATTTTATTATGACCCTTCCAGAGAAATATAATACTATTTGTGGCGAGCGCGGCAATAATCTTTCTGGAGGAGAACGTCAACGGATTGTTATAGCTAGAGCTATTTTAAAAAATTCTCAAATCTTAATTCTAGATGAAGCTACTAGCAGCTTAGATAGTAATACTGAAAATCTGATACAAGATTCATTAAATAATTTAATGCAGGATAAAACTGTCATAATTGTCGCTCATCGATTATCAACTTTGCTTAACATGGACAGAATATTAGTCTTTAACAAAGGAAAAATAATTGAAGATGGTAATCATGAAGAGCTCATGAAAGCTAGTGAGTTATACAAAAAACTATGGAAATCTCAAATTAAAGGTCTTATACCTCAAAGCCCTTAAAATAAAATTCACTAAATATAATTAAGTTTATTTGACACTCTCTAAAATTAATAATAAATTGCGGAATCTAATTTTTTTACTTTACTACAATGCATGGATCTACAGCTAAGAAGCTATTTGGAGCTATTACTCAAGGTAGCATCTCGAGAGTGACGAGGGAAGTGAAAATTATTATCAAGGGTAATAACTCAGAAATATATAACCCAATACAACAAGACATTTTTAATTCCTACAGGAACTCCTTGGGGCAAACTTTTTTTTTGGCAGCGGTTGAGGCTCAAGAGCTTGAAATAATTAAGCATCTAGCAAATTGTCAATTAGTGAATTTTGATGACAAGGATAGTAACTCTGAAACTGCATTACACATAGCTGCTAGGAAAAATAATTTTCAAATAGCAAAATATCTTATTGGTAAACACATTGACATCGAAGCAACAAATAAGCTGGGACTTAGCGCTTTTCATATCGCGGTCGAAGCAGGAGCAAAAGAAGTAGTAGAACTCTTCCTTTCTAGAGAAATAAAAAATTTAGACTTTGTCGACTTAAGTCATATCTCTGAACAATGTCAATTTAATTTAGAGGATTTAGAGATTGAAGGAAATTTGGTCAGAGCTGGAAGTGACGAGGTTAGATTAATAATCAAAATCATTTGGTTAATAGATGGACTATTCGTTAAAATGTCCGAGAATAATCATAGAAAGATCTTTAGCTGGGAATTTATTGAGTACCAATCAAATGAAGATAAATTATATATTATCGATATTTTTAAACAAAGAATCG
>JBPBQH010000020.1:0-5156 GCA_050954685.1 Janthinobacterium lividum
TCAGCGAGCTTCCAAGATTACAGAGGTGATACAGCAATTCACAACTACAAATACGCCAGCACCAGCAGCATCGGCAGCTCAGCAAGCTTTCACAACTACGCCAGCACCAGTAGCTCAGCGAGCTTCCAAGATTACAGAGGTGATACAGCAATTCACAACTACAAATACGCCAGCACCAGCAGCATCGGCAGCTCAGCAAGCTTTCACAACTACGCCAGCACCAGTAGCTCAGCAAGCTGTTGCTTCTTCCTCACGGATCGGGGCAAGGGAGACTAGTAGCGATCTAAGGAACAGTCTAGAAGCGCATCATGTGTCTAAGCCTCCTGAGGCTGCTTCTCAAAAATCTTCATCATCACTAAAACTAGAACACCATCAAAGATCTGGTGGTAGGGGAGGGTAGTATACCCAAACTGCTAGTCTTACTATTTGTCGGTGTAATACAAGGTATGTTCTAGATTTTCTCTCAATGTAAAAACGATTATTACTTCTTAAACGAGAAATTCAAAAGGCTATAAATAAGAAGAACTCCTAACCTTAAAGCGTAAATATATATTCCAGCAAATTTGTAATGGTTAATGATAAAAGATATAGTTCAGTAGTTATCTTACCCTCCACGCGTGGAGATATTCAAGATAGAACAATCTCTTGTCTTGTCCAAAAATTTAATATTTTTTGCATGATAATTATTAGCTCGTTAATTATATGTGCCTAGCCGAATTTATCTTAGTTCACATTTTTAGATATCGTTTTATCTTTCCTTATGTAATGAATACTGTAGGTTCATAAAAGCTCTTGAGCCGAAAATGCAAATAATAGATTCTTGATTTCGGCCTAGGAGCATCTTGCAATACTTCTGTCATTTCGGTAAATGGTTCGAAGCATAAATTTGCTTGCAAATATTTTAACTATTAATAGAATCGATTATAAAGACGATATATGAGGGACTATGTTTAAAGTAGATTTTGTCGATAATGATTCTCTCATCAATGAGAGCGTTGTAATATTACTAAGCAATAAGCTTAGATTAGATAACCGCGCAGCTGATCTAGATCGCAAATATAATGGGATCATTTTTAAAGCTATTGAAAGTTCAAAATTTGAAGCCAAATTCGGTGATTCCAAAATAGTGATGTACATCGATAAGGAAGAAAATTTAAAATATTTGATCATTGTAGGTATTGGCGATACAAAAGACCTAAAAAAATTATGTTTCGAGAAATTAGGCGGTATAATAGTGTCTAATATGAAATCTAGTAAAATAGAAGAGGCTAATATTATTACACATAATATAGACAGTAATATTGACCAAGATACGATAGCCTCGTTGATTGGTAGTGGTGGTCTTTTAGCTGCGTTTAGATTTGATAAATATTTCACAAATAAAAAGGAAGAAAATGAATTTGAAGTACAGAAGCTAAAGATAGCATGCAATGATTTAAACATAGCAAAAAAATTATTTAAAGAAAAAGAAGATATAGCTACAGGAGTATTCCTAGCACGTAATTGTATTGCAGAACCCGCCAATATTTTGTATCCCGAATCTTACTCTCAAATAATAATAGATGAGCTTGAAGCTTGCGATGTTGACGTTGAAGTGTTGGGTGAGAGAGAAATGCGTAATCTCGGCATGGGTGCTTTACTTGGTGTAGGGCAAGGATCACAAAACGAATCCAAACTTGTAATAATGAAATACATGAATAATAAGGATCATCCTATAGTCGGCTTGGTGGGTAAAGGAGTTACATTTGATACTGGCGGGATTTCCTTAAAGCCTTCACTGGGCATGGCAGATATGAAATATGATATGGCTGGTTCTGCAGCAGTTGTAGGAACTATGAAAGCTCTCGCTATGCGTAAAGCTCAGGTTAATGTTGTAGGAGTTGTAGGACTAGTTGAAAATATGCCTGGCAGTAATGCTCAACGCCCTGGAGATGTAGTAAAGACTATGTCAGGCCAAACTGCTGAAGTACTAGATACTGACGCTGAGGGTAGATTAGTATTGGCTGATGCAATCTGGTACGCACAAGATAAGTTTGACCTTAGTTGCGTAATTGATTTAGCTACTTTAACAGGAGCAATAGTAGTGGCTCTTGGCCAGACTTATGCAGGACTTTTCTCAAATGACGACATATTAGCCGAAAAACTAATTAGAGCAGGGGAAAATGTAGACGAGAAGCTATGGCGCATGCCGCTGCATAAGGATTATGATGCGATGATCAGATCAGATATTGCTGACGTTGCGAATATTGGTAACGCTAGAGGTGCAGCAGGAAGTGCTACAGCAGCACATTTCATAGGACGTTTTATAAAGGATGGTGTAAAATGGGCTCACTTAGATATTGCTGGTATGGCCTGGGAAAAAAAAGGAGCTGCAATTTGCCCCAAGGGTGCAGTAGGATATGGAGTCAGATTACTTAACCAGTTCATCGCAGAAAATTATGAAGCAAAATAGCCGTCCACGCATATTTGTGGTTGGCAATGAGAAGGGTGGAGCAGGTAAAACTACTTGCTCCATGCATCTAATAGCTGGCCTACTTGATCGTAACTATAGAGTTGCGAGCATCGACACTGATTCGCGTCAACATTCCCTGACCAATTATATAAAAAATAGAGTGCAATATAATAGTAATAATCCAGATAACCAGGTACCTATACCATTACATTATCATATTGAGGAAAGCAAGAAAACTGACATAGAAGGTAGAGAAAGAGACGATACGAAGCAATTCGAGCACGCTTTAGAACAAGTCAATGATTCTGTAGATTTTATAGTGATTGATACTCCTGGCAGTCATAGTTATTTGTCCAGCCTTGCTCACTCGTACGCAAATACGATAATTACTCCTATTAACGATAGTTTTCTAGATATCGATGTTATGGCTAAAATTGAGGCAAATGATCTAAGTGTCGTTAGCCCTTCTATTTATAGTCAAATGATATGGGAACAAAAAATAACACGCATAGATAGAAACAAAGAATCCATCGAATGGATAGTGATGCGAAATAGGTTGAGTAATCTCGATGCTTTAAATAAAAGAAATGTTGCCAAAGTTTTAAGCCAATTATCTAAAAGAATTAGTTTCAAATTAATAGAAGGTTTTAGCGAAAGAGTTATATTTAAAGAGCTGTTCCTCGAAGGTCTTACACTTCTAGATATAGATAAAGCAAATTATAATAAGGTTTTTAATATTTCTCACGTAGCTGCTAGGCAAGAGCTTAGAAATTTTCTAAAGAATATAGGTATATAACACAGTTTATTTATAGAGCTAGATATTGCCTGATCTACACCGGCTGTCAACAAAATATTTCCAATAAGAAAATAGCATCATTTAATATTTATACTAAATAATCAACGAATATATATGAGGCAAAGCTGAAAATTTTCGTAAATAAAATAGCTCGCCTATGCAGCATTTTAAATAAAAAGATATTATTCTGTCAGTTAGGTTTGCGATAGTAATTAAAATGAGTGCTGATAAATATAGAAAGTACTATTTAAGAACGAGCTTATAATCCTAGAAAATCCAATTGTTAAACAGTACTTCCTTTACTTCTATATTAGAGCATTTATTTTAAGTTTTATCCTTTCATATCTAAATTTGTCTGTAGCTGACTCCAGGTTGCTTCCATCCTATTATCTTTTTTGAATTACTACTAAAAGCAGCAGAGCTGAATATTTTATTCACCTGTTGCCCCTTTAGAGCAAAAAGATAACGTTAATTATAATTCTCTTCATGAGATTGCTACTTAAGAATATAGTTGTTGCGTCTTGGGAACCCAGAACCTATATATGTTAATTATTCCCAAATTCTTCGATTTAAAACAAATTTTCTAGGAACTACAGTATTTTTAGAATTTATAAATCCTAATTCCACTATAAAATTTCTAATTATAATGTTGCACTCAGAAACGACTCAAATTGTTAAGTTTTGTTGCTACAAGTGCTCCAATGGTTATATTTATAAATAGTTACTATAAACCCTCTTTTTAAGCGGGTCTTCTGTGCAAGTACTATTATGAGGCAATGTACAAATTGTGTAATCCCAGTTTTATGAAACTAGTTTGTAAACTCAAGAAGTGACGATGTGGAGCTATATAATAATTACATTAGTTCCTTCGAAGATAAAACAGCTTCAGCGTTACCGCTAACTATTTTGTTACGGCCTATATCTTTTGCTTTATATAGTGCATCATCTGCACGTTTTATAAATGATGCGACACTCTCATCCTTTAAATAAAGAGAAACTCCTATGGAAGCAGTCTTTTTTATCGAAATATTTAAGCTTGATATTTTAAATTCTTGACTTTCTATAAGGCTTCTTACTCTCTCAGCAATTGCAATTGCTTCACTAAGCGAAGTATCACATAATAGGACTGCAAATTCTTCTCCTCCGTATCTTGATATCAGATCGGTAGCTCTAAACGTTTGTTTTAGGATGTTAGTAAAAATTATAAGAATTTCATCACCAGCTTGATGTCCGTACGCATCATTAACTGCCTTAAAATGATCTATATCGAATATCATTAAGCAAAGATGGCGATTAGTTTCAGAGGATCTTCTAATCATCTGAATTATATGTATATCAAAGTACCGGCGGTTAAATGTTCCAGTCAAACCATCCTTGATAGATAAATTAACACTTTGCTCAAGTTCATTTCTTAAATTGTCATGATATTGCTTCCTTCTTAACTGAGTTTTAAGCCTGGCTAATAGCTCATTTTCGTCTACTGGATATATAAAATAGTCATTTATTCCAAGTTCCATTCCCTGTATTACCATCGGCAAATTTTCTTCCTCAGCAAGCAGCATTAATACTGTATGATTAAATTCTTCTCTAGATTTGAGTATTACGCTAATTCTTAACGGATCTCCAGCCTCAAATTGGCAGCTTATAATGGCTAGATCTGGTACATAAGTACCAAGGGATTCTAGTTCATGTACTTTAGTAATAACTTTGATTTGGGGAGCAATTTTACTTATTACTTTGCTAAGATTCTTAGTTTGTATTACATCGTCACTGATTAACAAAGTTTTATTTTCGCTAAAATTATCTTTCAGTTCTATGACTGAAGCTCCAAGTTCGGCATTAGTCTTGTTTCTAAGTTTAAGTTCGTCAATTATGGTTTTCATTCGCGACAGAGACTTAACTCTAGCA
>JBPBQH010000164.1:0-5121 GCA_050954685.1 Janthinobacterium lividum
GCATGGTATGCTCTAAAGGAGACTTAGGATTACATATAAAAAAAGCATTGAAGCATCCAAAGGCGAAAGAAGAAGACAGGCAAAACTTCTGTCAGAGAATCAAAGTCTATCAAGAGCAAAACAAGCCTATAGCTTATATTGATGAGAGCGGTTTCGGACATAATATGCTAAGAACACGCGGTTATGCTCCTAAAGGCCAAAGATGTTACAAGACACATGATTGGGGTGCACGCGGTAGACTAACGCCATAGGAGCTTCGATAGTAAGCAATTGACTGACGGTAAGCTTATTTGATCAAACTATTAATACGGAAGTCTTCAACAGCTGGGTTGAACAAGACCTATTACCTAAGCTGCCGCAAGGAACTGCCGTTATTATGGATAACCCTGCTTTTCATAAAGGTTCTACAATGCAAGAACAGATAAAAACAGTAGGTCACATTCTTGAGTATCTCTCTCCTTATAGCCCTGATCTTAATCCAATCGAGCATAAATGGGCACATGCTAATTTATCCAGGATTAGCTATATTCAATTAAGAGATATGAAATCCTCAACTATTCAATATAATAAAATTCTTTGACGCTATTTAGCTTTATCTAGCAATTATTTTAACTTGTGACGAAACTCTAGTAATTTGTTGTATAATAATAAATTTTTAGGTAATATAGCTAATTATTTGATATTAATACATATTAAAGAAGTGATAAAGTTTCTTATTAAAGTTAGTACTATTATTTTCTGTATGATCAATTTCGCTTACGGGGAAGTTTTTGAAACGAATTCTTTAATTGAATTTGAGAAAGCAGCCGAAACAGCTGATAAAGACTCATTAATTATATTTGATGTTCAAGAAGTATTGATGATAGCTAATGACCAAATTCTTACTCCACTTTATAGGGAGGATTACAAAGTACTACGGGATAAGCTAATCGCTAATCATAATTCTCGGCAACAAGAAGATTTATTTAGTATTATTCTTAAAGAATATCAAACCATTATTGTCGATAGCTCACTACTTAAAACTTTAGATATATTGAAAAGTAAAAGAGTAAAAACTATAGCTCTAACAAGCGGATATACGGGAAAATATGGAGTTATAAAAAGCAGAGAAGACTTAAGATTAGAAAGATTAAAAAAAATCGGAATCGATTTTAGCGATAGCTTTCCACTGAAAAGATCCAAAATTGCTTTAAAACTTAAGGGTGCTAGCAAATTACATTCTCCTATCTATAAAGATGGTATAATATTCACTACTAGGCTAAGTAAGGGTGAGGTGCTAAAATCTTTTCTAGAGAGGATTAAATTCAAGCCGAAAAAGATTATTTTTGTTGATAATAAACTTAAAAATATAAAATCAGTGGAGAGCTATTGTGAAGAACAAGGAATCATATTCACTGGATTTTTCTATAATTTTATAAGAAGTAAACCTAAAGTGCCTCTTAATAGAGCTATCGCTGAATATCAGTTTAAAATTTTGCAGCAAAATCACAGATGGATTAGTGACCAAGAAGCGTCTAGTGAGCTTATGAAATACCAATCTACTCAAGAAATGTAACTATCAAAAATTTGATATTCTAGCAAAACTGATATGAAAGCTACATTATTGTGTTGATAGAAGGTATATTACCTTCTATCAATGCCCTGTACATAAAATTTAAGTACATGTCCCCATATAGCATAAGTCAATAAAGTAGTGACAAAAAAGGAATATATAAGGTTAAACTATAAACTACGATAAGACTAGTAATGAGCTAGCCAGTAACTGGAATAAAGTTGATATTCTAAAATCTTACTCAATACTTAACCATTCGTTAGTTAACTCATCTATTTTAGCTTTTGTCAGAGCAAGTTTTTGTGAAACATCACTAAATTTACTAGGATTTTTAGCATATAAATCATTATCAGATAATTTGTTTTCAAGTTCCTGTACTTCCTTTTCTAGATGTTCAATTTCTAAAGGTATAGTTTCAAGTAGTTTTTGATTTTTATATGATAACTTGCAAAGATAGGCTTTGGTGTCATCCTTCATTTGAACTTTAGGTTGCGAGATTTTAGCAGCCTTAGCAATAATCTTATTGTGATTAAGAAATTCTTGGTAACTATCGTAATTACCAGCTAAATCAATTACTTTATTACCATTAAATACAAGTGTACGAGTTACTAATCTGTTAAGAAAATCCCTGTCGTGACTAACTACAATAAGCGTTCCATCATACTCACACAAAATTTCTAATAGAATTTCTAAAGTATCCATATCAAGGTCATTAGTAGGCTCATCGAGAATTAGTAAATTACCTGGATTTATCAAAGTCTTGGCAAGTACTAATCTGCTTGCTTCTCCTCCTGATAAAGTAGAAACCTTAGATGATGATAATTTAGGATCAAACATAAATTTCTTTAGGTAACTTGCTACGTGAACTGGGCCAGATGATAGGAATATTTGATCACCTCCCTCTGGGCAGAGAGTCTTTTGTAAAGTTTCATCTTGCTTTAATATACTTTTATGCTGATCGATTTCTGAGATCTCTAAATTTTTGCCATATTTTATCTTACCACTTTGAACTTGAACCTTTCCTGCAAGAATATTTATGAAAGTAGACTTCCCTGTACCGTTAGGGCCAATTATACCTATCTTTTCACCTCTTTTTACCCTGAAACTAAAATTATTCACTATAGACTTATCTTTGTATGAAAAGGATATTGCGTCTGCTTCGATAATAAACTTGCTTTTGGAAGCCGATTGCAAATTATCAGCTTCTAATTTTTGCTTAGCAAAACTCAATTTATTTGAATGATCGGCAACACTTTGGCGCAGAGCTTTAAGATCAGCCAACCGCTTTTGATTTCTTTTTCGTCGTGCTGTTACTCCAGCACTTAACCAATCGTTTTCTTGATCTAATTTTTTATTTAGTTTTCTTTGAACAGCCTCTTCTTGCTGTAAAATTATATCTTGCCATTGATCAAAATATTTAAAACCATTATCTGATTTCCTTAACAGTCCTCGATCTAGCCACCATATTTTGTTAGTGACATTTGATAGAAATTGCCTATCGTGGCTTATACAAATAATTGCTCCTTTGTAAGACTTAACATATTCTTCCAACCATTGAATAGTATCTATGTCTAAGTGATTAGTTGGCTCATCGAGCAATAATATTTCAGGTTGTACTATTAGAACCTTTGCAAGATAGGCTCTCCTAATTTGTCCACCAGAACAATTCAGTAATAATTCATTCCCTGATAGATCAAGTTTACCTAATATTATATCAGCCGAGTATTTATTACTTACAGGATCTTCAAATTTTGCTAAGACAAAGTCGTATATAGTTAAATTTAAATCAGTTTTTATATCTTGCCTGAGATAATCTATGATTGTAGCTGGAGCTACAAAAATCTCTCCACTATCAATTTCGTAATCTCCAGAAATTACTTTCATAAGGCTTGATTTGCCACAACCATTGCGTCCAATCAAGCAGACCTTATCACCAGGAGATAAACTTAGCTCAATACCTGCAAATATCATTTTGTCGCCAAAATTTAGATAAGCTTCTTTGAGATAATAAATTAGAGTCATGATTTTTACGAATTATAAGTATATAAATATATTAGAATCAGGTTTTTGTAAATACTAGTGAAGCCTTAAAGAACCTAAATTACTAAATTTTCTAAAATATTTAATCACTGACTATACCTAGTAACGATATATTGAGATCGCCTGGGTCTCAACATTATTGAACGTCAAGTCAGCTATTTTAAACTTGAGGATCGTAAGTTGTGCTGCCAAGTTTTTATCATTAGCTGTTAAATATGTTGTGTTATATTTCAGTTTTGAGAAATCTAAGTTAATCTTTTGTGCATCCTTTTTAGTTAGAGCTAGAGGTACTGTTGCAAGTTAAAGAATAAGTAAGTATTATAAACAAAAAAGTAAGAAGTCATTTGAGTATGAAGCCCCAAGAATCTAGTTATTGAAATCAATGGCGTTATTATGAAGATTTTTCACAAACATTATTATAATATGTTAAAGCATCTTCATTTTACAATCACTTTATTATTTTTTAATCTTGATGTTATTGCTTTTAATAATTTAGCCTTGAATCCTATCAATTAATTAAAAGAGACAAACACATAATTCATCTTTTAAAAATAGATCCTAAGAGATATAAATTTGCATTAGTTAAAGCTCATAACTAAGTTTTTAGGAGAGAAACAGTTGAATCAATCGCCCTATGTAAAAACGCTTTTGCAGCAATCAATGCTGGTTTTTGTGAAATAAGTGGCAATCAAGATGGCAAACCAAGTAGGAGTTTGATCGTTGATGGTAAAATCTTCAGTTCAACTCAAACCTCTCAAAGGCTGCTTATAATTGAACCTACAAATATTATAATTACAAGAGCCATTCCTGCAGTTACTTTAAAACTTGACGGTAAAATATTTTCTAAAGTAAAAATTAACAATTTTGCTGATAAGAATAGTATCATTATTTATAATGATAGATGGGGATCGACGACATTATCTCCTTATGAACATCGAGAAATTATTGTAGATTCAGAAAATAAAATTATTAATATTTCAACTCATAGTGATAATGATATTCCTAAAAATGGTTATGTAGTTAGCTTACCCAATATTCATAAAAATCTAATATCCAAATTTAATAATGATGTTGAAATTGACTTCAAGCTAATTGATAATTTAGGTAAGCCACATCCGCTGCCAAAAAACATGCTGACTGGCATTCCTCAAATTGTTAAAAATAAGCAAATAGATAACTTAAGCAATAGTAGTAAAGCGCTTCAAGCTCGCACTGCTTTAGGCGTTGGGCAAAATGGAGAAGTAATTATTGCTGTTGTTGAGCATATTTATAAGCAAGATTTAACACAAATTACTCTAGGTCAAGTACAAAATATTTTGAAGCATCAAAAGGATACCAAATTAGAAAGTGCCAATTTAAATAGTATAAAAAATATTGTCGAAAAAAGCTTACACAATGATCAAGAATTGCTAGGCTTAAATCTAATTGAACTTGCTCAAATAATGATAGAATTTGGTTGCGTTGATGCTATAAATTTAGACGGTGGCGGCTTCTCAACGATGTATTTAAATGGTAGAGTAGTAATACTT
>JBPBQH010000111.1:0-5101 GCA_050954685.1 Janthinobacterium lividum
GTTTTTGATAAAGTTTTAATGCCTTGAGATTATTTACCATGCAAGATAGATGTAACTGAGAAACTACTACGCTAGCATAATTAATAGCTGTTCGGATTAAGAGGCTTGCAACACTTTCCGCTCTATGTTCTGATGTTCTGGATGAACATAAACTCCGAACAAGAATACCCGATGCTTAGTTTTAAGGTTATTTAAAGCATAGAATCCTATTGTCCCGATTATTCTCTCTTCTATAAAAGCACCAAAAATACTATTTTTCTTTAAAGATTCTTGCCAATCGTTTGTCTGATGTCTTACTACCTCTTCGTAAGATGCACCAAAAGCAGAAGGTTCTTTTTGTAGAGCTCTCAATCGTGAATTTTTCCAATTTTCCCAATCCGATTGCATTAGTAATCTTATATTCATAATTATCTCTTTATAACTCTTTGGTCAAAATACCTTAATACAACTCAACAGGTCGCAGTACCAAACAGCAACTTATGAACAGCTATAGTCCTTAAATCTCTGCTAAATATAATGTTTAACTATTTTAAATATTATTATATGGCTCTGCTTAGTGTGGTTGCTTTAGTCCCTGCCACCGCTTGATTAGATTAGTCTCTACGTCAAATAGATCAAGCACTCTTGTTACGGAATGATTAATTATATCGTCAAGAGTTTTAGGCCTATTATAATAGGCTGGTACAGGAGGCGCTATAATTGCTCCGCGGTTCGATAATTTTAACATATTTTCAAGATAACCTGAATGCATTGGGGTCTCTCTACACATCAGGACTAGCATACGTTTTTCCTTCAACATCACATTTGCAGCTCTGCCTATCAGGTTATTCTCAATGCTGCTTGCTATCTTAGCGGCAGTGTTCATGCTGCAGGGGGATATAATCATGCCATTAACTTTAAATGAGCCGCTGGCAAAACAAGCACTAATATCGCTATAACTATAATTATAGCTAGCTAGATCTCTTACTTCATTTACGGAATAAGTAGTCTCACTCGAAATTACGAGTAAAGCGGCTTTTGAAATCACTAAATGAGTTTCAACTTTTAAGTCTTTCAGTATTTCTAGCAATCTGATTCCATAAATCGCGCCACTAGCTCCCGTTATAGCTATTATAATTCTTTTATAACTCATATGACAATCATAATTATTTGGATTGTAATGTACTAAGTGATTTATCCTATGTTACTAGTATTCAGTATATGTTCTTTCTTAAATTAGCTATCTTACTTATCTTAACTAGAAAGGCAAGTAATATAGGATTCTTTGCATCGATTTTTTAGCATAATTGAATTTTATACTTGATATTATTTTTCTATTTAGTATTTTATGTCTTGCTGCGGGTGTAGCTCAGGGGTAGAGCGCTACCTTGCCAAGGTCGAAGTCGAGGGTTCGAATCCCTTCACCCGCTCCAGCTTTTAAAATTAGTTGAGATTATATTAGTAATTATTGATTTCTGTCTCAGCTATTTTACCAAAATTTTCTTTCCAAAATTGGTTAAATAATATATAATTGCCCAGACTTCAATATTTTATGAGTTTAAAATAACTATGATCAAGAAAATTAATTGGCCAGTATTTGTAGTACTTATAGCTTACCCGGCTTTACTCATTGGTTTAGCTATAAATTATAATATGAATTTTTATCTAGGCTGGTTTGAAATAATTTTGTTTATTGCTGGGTATTATGGGTCTAATATCTCCGTGGGGATTGGCTTTCATAGGCTTTGGTCGCACAACACTTACAAAACCAATAAGTTTGTCGAATTCATATTAGTCATGATTTCTGCTGGAACACTGCAGGGGCCTGTTCTTGCCTGGGCTTCTGATCATCACAAACATCACACTTATACAGACAAAGAAGAAGATCCTCATAGTCCTAATAAATTTAAAAATCCTGTGATGGGATTCTTGTGGTCTCATATAGGCTGGATGCTATTTGGTGAAGGAAACTTCAAGCAGATTGATCGTGTAACTATGGTCAAATTGGGTAAAAATAAATTGCTCAGATGGCAGCTACAATATTACTGGCAGATCGCTCTATTTATGACAATAGTGATGCCAGCTATCGTTGGTTTTGTGTTCGGCGGCACTTTAATCGCTGCTTATGCTGGTTTCTTATTTATAGGGTTAGGTAGAACTTTGCAACAACAAGCTACTTTTTGTGTTAATTCTTTGTGCCACTTTGTTGGCAAGAGAACTTATTCCAAAAGCACAGCGGGTGACATCTGGTGGATGGCTTTATTCTTACTAGGTGAAAACTGGCACAACTTTCATCATGCTTTTCCTTCAGATTATCGTAACGGAGCCAAATGGTATCATTTTGATGTACATAAATGGATCATTTTCTTGATGAGCAAAGTTGGTTTGGCCTGGAACTTAGAGCGTACTCAGGAATTTAGAATAAACGCAAAAGTCAATGAAACATTAAGCCAAAATGTTGAGATACGTAAGCAAAGACTTGATTCTCTTCAAAGCAAAGCTAACCAGCTTGTCGAACATATTTGCACCAGGCTTGCTGAACTTGATAATTCGTCGGAGAGTATAAAAAACCAGTTGAAAAAAACTTTTATTGAGACTCAGGAATCATTGAAGCGTATGGTAGAGCATTTGCATTCACATATTAAGCTTAATGAAAATTCTTCAGAGAGGCTATTGCGCTCTGCAGCGAATAATCTTCAGATGAAGGAACAACTAATATATAAACTCTGTGATCAATATCAAAGACACAAAAATATTCAGTTAACATAGACTAAAGAGCTCTTAGCTATATAGTTAAGCGAAGTAACTTAAAGGTGCATTATAGTAATCGTACTCACTAGCGATATACGCTATCGCTAGTACTATTTGTCTCCATACTTAATATAAATCATCAGAAAATCAAGAGATAATAATGGCTGAAGCTTTACAATTAATCTATGCGCCAAATGTAATATTTAGAATAAAAGCTGAGCTAGTTGAGGTAGTCAACGATGAAATACGCCTACTAGCAGATAGAATGATAAAGACTCTGCAGGCTGAGGGTGCTGTTGGTCTTGCAGCTAATATGGTAGGGATTTCAAAACGTATAGCGATTGTAAGTGCTAATCCATCTGAGAACTTAAGTTTTTTAGTATTAATCAATCCTGAAATAGTTTGGGTCTCTAAGGAGCACCAATCGTTTAAGGAAGCATCTTTGTGTTTTCCAGGGATAAGTGCAAAAATAAGCAGACCAAAGGCTATAAAGGTTAAATATATAGATTATAATGGTAATTCTAAAGAATTAGAAGCCGAAGGATTTCTAGCCACAATTATACAGCATAAAGTAGATTACTTGGATGGTAAGATATATCTAGATTATTTATCTAAACTAAAGGCAGATACTTTACTTAAGAAGATGCAAAAACATGTGAAGCAGCACCCACCTCATATTCATTCATCTCATTGCAGGCATTAAACAAAATATTAATAATTTGAGAAGAATATTATTGCGTTTCTAGGTAGCAAAGGCGAAAACAGGCAAGCAATATATAAGGCCCATTAGCAATTCTAAAAAATTAAGAGCCCGGCTGCTCTTAGCAGCAGCTATATTATATGAAATAAATTATTTATTAAGATTGAAGACGGATACTTTGCCCAAGAAAATGACTGCTCACTTCACTCTGTAGTCATTCAGTTTATTCTCAATATTAAGCAATATCACTAATTTTGATATCTTATATTGTGAGATCAAGGCCTATTTATGTAGGTAGTAAAGGGGCTTGACAACCCCCGCTCTTAAAATCAAACCTAGATTATCTGACGCTCGTTCTCTTTTTCTAAAAATTTCTCGAATTCTTTAACGGTGAATTCTTTTTCTTTAATTTTAGCCTCGTTGTCAAATATATACTTGACTCCTTTTTCCTCTAATATTGGACCTTTGAGATCTTCTAGTGCCTTAGGATGTTTTTGATAATACTCAATAATTGCCATTTCTTGACCGGGAAAGTTTTTCGCTTGAGACATCACAGCTTCTTTTATATCGTTTTGCTCAATGCGCAAGTCCTTACTTCTAACATATTCAGCCAATAATAAGCCTATTCTGACACGCCTGAGCGACAATTTTTTGTAATAATTATTAAGATCCTGTTCTGATTTATCTTTAAGATCTAGATCAGAATTTTTAATTTGTTCAGCTTGTGATTTTAGAATTTGATTTTCTCTCTCAACCAATGAAGTAGGCACACTAAAGTCTAAGATCTTTTCGAGCTGATCAAATAGACTCATTTTCATGATTGTATGAATAGATTCAGAAAATTCTGCTTCAATATCTTTTTGTACTTGCTGCTGTAATTTCTCGACCGATTCTAGTTTGAACTTTTTAGCAAGTTCTTCGTTAATTTCTATTGCGGCGGCTTTATGAACAGCTAAAATTTTAACATTAAATTCGGCTGGTTTTCCAGCTAAATTTATGGCGTGATACTGTTCTGGAAAATTGACTCTTACAGTTACCTCATCGCCTTTTTTAGTGCCAATTAGTTGATCCTCGAAAGTATCTATAAAGTTTTTACTACCAAGAACTAGTTTGTGAGATTGAAGTTTACTACCGTCGAAAACATTACCATCGATGTAGCCTATAGCGTCGAGTGTGACCTGGTCACCCTGAGATGCTTTGGCCTTTGATTCTTTGGTGAAAGTTCTAGTAGGCTGCGCTATTTGTAAAATTCTTTGTTCAACTTCCTTTTCACCAACTTTCAAGATTGGTTTATTAATTACGATTTTTTTAAGATCTGGAATAGTAATCTCAGGAAGACGTTCAAATTTCACAGTAAATTCCACATCATTTTGTGGGTCGGCTTTAAAATTTTCAATTTTTGGCTTTGTTGCAATGTTTATTTTGTTGACGTCAGATATATGCTCTATGGCATAACTTACCTGGTTCTGCAATATATCGTTTCTAACAGAATTACCGTACATTTTTTCTACAGTATTTAGAGGAACTTTACCAGTACGAAAGCCTTTTATTTTAGCTGTAGTTGCGATTTTCGCGATTTCGCTTTTGATTTTCTCATCTATTATAGATATCGGAATTTTTACCTCAACGTGGAAGTCGAGACCTTCATTTTTCAGCTCAGTAATATTAAAT
>JBPBQH010000055.1:0-5007 GCA_050954685.1 Janthinobacterium lividum
AACTTTACCAAACTCTGATTCAAGAAAAAGATGTGAACCATTTATGCTTGATGAGGTCTTGAGTTTCGAAGTAGGAATTAATACAATTTTGGCGCCATAAGTAAGATTGTCGGATGTCTGTTGTACAGTAGCTCCGAAATAAGACTCTGTATAAAAGGCAAAATTTCTCCTACTCCCTGAGACTAATTTTTCATCCCCTGATAATTTTCCCTGGAACAAAAAGCCAGATTGGAAATTAAATATGCCCTCAAGCTTAAGAGAGATATCTCTATTTAAATTATTTTCAGGAATGTATGGAATGTTAGAAGCAAGTGCAGAAGATAAGCTGAAAATTATAGCAGCACTAGATAATAGTTTTTTCATTTCACAAATACTCTATTATATTGTTAATACCAGATTGAGGCCGATTCATATATCTATATAACATATCTATACTTGTAATACTTGTTCAATAATTATTCAACCATTTTAAAGAATTTTTTAAGATATAGTGATATTAATATCGCTATTTAACAACTCATATGTGAATTTCATATACTAGTACTGATATAAATCTATTACCGGATTATTCATTAATATCTTGACAAAAAACTTGTTTAAAAATAATTATTTAGAATTCTATTTAAATGTCTTAAAAATTATGCCAATAATGTCTGACATCACCATACTAGAAATGGTTGAGAAATTCAAGATGATTGATCCATTTGTAAAAAAGCAAATTAAGCATATCGAGAAGCAAAAGGTAATTTCTTACGGCCTCTCTTCATATGGTTACGATGCAAGAGTATCCAGGGAATTTAAGATATTTACTAATATAAATTCGAATATAATAGATCCAAAAAATTTTGATGAAAACAGTTTGGTTGATAAAGAAGAAAATATATGTATTATACCGCCAAATAGTTTTGTTTTAGCTAGAACCATAGAGTATTTCAGAATTCCACGCGATGTTTTAGTAGTATGTGTTGGTAAATCCACTTACGCCAGGTGTGGCATCATAGTAAATGTTACACCTCTAGAACCTGAATGGGAAGGGCAAGTCACATTGGAGTTCTCTAACACAACCCCTTTGCCGGCAAAGATATATGCTAACGAAGGAGCTTGTCAGTTTCTTTTTTTCAAGGGTGATCAAGCTTGTAAGAATTCGTATGCTGACCGCAAAGGCAAATATATGAAACAACTAGGAGTAACATTACCTACCGCATAGAATACAATAATTTAAAATCAAGGAAAAATATGTCCACAATTGATGAACAAAATACACCATATATTTCAGTCAATGCTCAATATATTAAAGATTTTTCATTTGAAAATCCGAATGCCCCAGGATCACTAGTCAATGCACGTAATCCTCAGGTTGATTTTTCTCTTAATGTAGAAATGGTAAATTTAGCCGAACAGGATTTCTTTGAGGTAGAGATTATAATAGAGATCGAAGCGAGTAGCGAAGGCCAAACAATGTTTAAAATTGAGCTAAAGTATGCTGGAATTTTTCATTTGATGAATATTCCTGATGACCAGAGACAGGGATTACTTGCGGTATATTGTCCTAATATGATTTTCCCTTTTGCTAGACAAATTATCGCAGCTATGACTCAAGGCGGGGGATTTCAACCATTGATGATCGATCCAATAAACTTTGAGGCTTTGTACTATAAAAAAATGGTAGAAAATCAAGAATCACAGTAATAGTCCTTAATATTGACAGTTTAGTAATACTATAATTTTCTAAAAGTTATATCTTATAGAATGAAAAATAATACAATCATACAAATCATCGAGGATTCTATTTTTATTCGAAACGGGGTCAATAACTTAATAGTTTTTCGAGACTTTGTTACTAAATGATTATAAATGCCTGAAATGGCTGATAGAAATAGCTTGCTATTCGAATTGAACAATGAGAATATAATACCAAAGGTAAAATTTTGTTAAGAGGACAAGAACAGTATGACTAGAGTACTTCTAATAGAGGACGATCCTTTAACCGCAAAATCCATCGAGCTTGCTTTAGGTGAGGCGAATATAATGTGTGATATTGCTGAACTTGGCGAAGACGGAGTTGAAATAGGAAAATTATACGATTACGACGCTCTACTGCTTGATCTAATGTTGCCAGATATAGACGGCTTAGAAGTATTGATGCGCTTAAGAGCCGCGAAGATAAAAGTACCTATCCTTATACTCTCAGGGCTATCATCAGTCGATAAAAAAATAAAGGGGCTCGGCTTCGGCGCAGATGACTATCTAACCAAGCCATTTAATCGTGGAGAGCTAGTTGCCAGAATCCAAGCGATTGTTCGTAGATCCAAAGGTCACTCCGAGTCAGTGGTAAGATTCGACAAGGTAGCTATTAATTTAGATACTAGGGTAGTTGACGTAGATAATAAGCAAGTGCATTTGACTAATAAGGAGTATGCTATCTTAGAGTTATTAGCTATGAGAAAGGGTACAGTTCTGACTAAAGAAATGTTCCTAAATCATCTGTATAGTAGCATGGATGAGCCAGAAATAAAAATTATAGATGTCTTTGTTTGTAAATTAAGGAAAAAGCTAGCTGATGCCTCAGGGGGAACTAATTATATTGAGACTATCTGGGGGAGAGGATATATGCTTAAAGATTATGAGCAAAACGCCGAAAGAACTGAATAAAATTAAATTTTCTATAGGCCTCAAATAAAAATTCAATAATTATCTCTAATTATATGCTAATGCAAACAGATGTAATTATAATCGGAGCAGGGCCTGTAGGACTATTTTCTGTATTCCAAGCAGGAATGCTAGGTATGAACTGCCACGTTATAGATGCTTTATCAGATATCGGAGGCCAATGTATTGCTCTCTATCCAGAAAAACCCATATACGATATTCCAGCTTACCCAGAAATTAAGGCTAATATACTTATAGAAAACCTTATAAAACAAGCGTCACCCTTTTCTCCAACCTATCATTTAGGACAGCAGGTCATAAAGTTTAACCAAAATGATAATGGTTTCGAGGTCTTTACCACCAATGGCTTGACAATTAGATCTAAGGTTATAATAGTAGCTGCGGGATGCGGCTCATTCGGTCCCAATAGACCTCACTTAGAAGGAATAAAATCTTTTGAAAATGTATCGGTTCTCTATTCTATCCAAAAAAGGGAAGAATTCGCTAATCGTACTGCAGTAATAGCGGGTGGCGGCGACTCTGCCGTAGATTGGGCTATCTCACTTTCACAAATTACTAAAAAGTTATATCTTATTCACAGGCGAGATAAATTTAAAGCAGCTCCAGAAAGTTTGAGACAATTAAAAAGTTTGTCGGAGGCAGGAAAAGTTGAGTTAGTAATAGGATATCAACTAAGTCAGCTAATTGGTAACGAAGGAAAACTTCAACACGTAGTAGTCTCTAATCTAAAAAATGAAGAAAAAATCTTAGAAACAGACTTTTTGCTTCCTTTTTTTGGATTATCTCAGGAATTAGGGCCAATAGCTGATTGGAAACTAAATCTTAGAGCCAACCATATTGATGTTAGTCTACCTAATTATACTACTAATATTCCCGGTGTTTACGCTGTTGGAGATATTTGTACCTACCAAGGTAAATTGAAGTTAATTTTAAGTGGCTTCTCAGAAGCTGCAAGTGCGCTACACCATGCCTATAATAAAGTATTTGAAGGTAAGGCATTACATTTCGAATATTCAACTACCAAAGGAGTCGGTTTTTAGTTTATATAGTGTATAAGTATTACCTAAAGTCTTTAGAATGAATAATATTATTAATTGCAAGGATATAGCCCAGAATATTCTATTGCAACTCTCCAACGAAGTAAGATCTATAAGAATTATTCGAGGATTAGTACCTACATTAGCTATTCTTATGATTGGCGAGAATTCAGCCAGCTTAGTATATGTCAAAAATAAAATAGATACCGCATACAAAGTAGGTATAAAAACTATTTTAATAAACTTGCCTGAATTGATTTCGACAGATAAGTTATTACAGGAAATTGAAATATTAAACTCATCCCCTGGCGTATCTGGTATAATCGTACAGTTGCCACTACCTCCACATATAGACCGAAAACTTGTGTTGATGTCGATAAATCCCAAAAAAGATGTAGATGGATTTCATCCGTTAAATGTAGGCTACTTAAACACAAACTTTGGAAACGGCTTTGTTCCAGGAACTGCTTTAGGAATCATGGAAATAATTAATCATTTGAAAATAGATTTAATAGGAGCTGATGCAGTAATAATTGGAAGATCTAACTTAGTGGGAAAACCTACCTCCTCACTTCTATTAAACAAAGATTGTAGTGTTACTATATGTCATTCTAAGACTAAAAATTTAGCTGAAATTACGCGCAGAGCTGATCTGATTATATCAGCTATGGGAAAACCTAAATTTTTAGACGCAAAGTTTTTTACCTCAAAAAATATTGTTATTGATGTTGGAATTAACAGGGATCCTGTTTCAAAAAAAGTGTGTGGTGACGTAGATTTTGAGAAAGTTCAGCATATAGTAAAATTCATAACTCCTGTTCCAGGAGGTGTTGGCCCTATGACGGTTGGTTGCCTACTACGGAATACACTGAAAGCTTTTCTTGAAAATTAGAGATTATAAGAGTAGTAATTATTCTAGAAATAATTAAAATACTTTTAAAATTCATCTACTCCTATTGGGTAAGCATCTCTATCAAGATACGATTTTCCAAGACATTAATACCAGCGAGAATTTTAGTTCTAAGGGGCTTGTCTTGCATTTTGTAAATTTTCCCCCTATTTTCCAACATTTAAGATGATAACCTAGATAAAGATTTATTCTTTTTATGATTGCAAAATGGTTAATCTTTGATCAATTCTGTTGAAATACTATCGAATCTTTTAATCCCTTCATTAATTAATCTAATGCTTTCGTCTGTTTTTTCCCATCCCTTAATAGATACCCATTTGCCCTTTTCCAGATCTTTATAATGTTCGAAAAAATGTACTATTCTTGCTTTTAACAAACTATTCAAATCTT
>JBPBQH010000112.1:0-5000 GCA_050954685.1 Janthinobacterium lividum
CTTTGACTCACCTCACAGTAATATCTATTATTAAAAGTTTTGAGCTCTTTCCAGAGATACCAAGGAAGATTTTTGTATGCGGCGGTGGCAGCAAAAATGCTACCATAATAAATGGAATAAAGAATGAGATTGCCAAACTCAAAAAAGCTATACCAGGAGCGAGTCTTTTAGATATTAATATAGAAAATTTTCTACAGCTCGGTGATGCTGACTTTGTTGAAGCTCAAGCTTTCGGTTATTTAGCTGTGCGTTACCTAAAAAATTTAGCTAGCTCTTTCCCAACAACTACAGGAATTAATCAAGAAATACTTTCTGGAGTTTTGTTTCATTTGTAGCTTCAGTCGTATCATCTATATCAGACAGGCTGAATTTATCGTGCAGCAATTTTGTTTGCAAATGATCATTAATTGCTTGAGTTAATTCAGTAATTTTGTTGCGGAAAAAATGATCTGCACCATTAATATTTTTATATTCAACATTAATGTGCCTCTGCTTTGATAACTTATGAGCAAGCTCCATTACCGCCTCTTCTGATACAATACTATCTTGATTCCCTTGGATGATAAGTCCAGGAATAGGGCAAGGCGACAAAAAAGAAAAATCATATTTATTAACAGGAGGAGAAACTGCTATAAAATTATTTATTTCAGGGCGACGCATGATTAATTGCATAGCTACCCAGGCTCCAAAAGAAAATCCAGCTATTAAATTCACACTACCGAATGGATTATTTAGTTGCAACCAATCTAGTGCCGTTGCTGCATCTGTCATTTCTCCTATTCCATTATCAAATTGGCCCATAGAGCGTCCTACGCCTCTAAAGTTAATCCTGAGTACTGTAAATCCTTGGTTCACTAAACATGTATAGATATTATATACTACTTTATTATTCATAGTACCACCATATACAGGATGAGGATGCAGAACCAATGCTAAGGGAGCTTTCTTGTTGATCGATTCAGTATAACGTCCTTCAATTCGACCAGCAGGACCGTTGAAAAATACTTCAGGCATAATTCATTATGTTTATTTGATTAAATTTTAGTCAAGATAATTTAGATATTAAGATGAGAGGTATATTAACATTAAAATAGTTAAAATTCAATAAAAGATTAATTGGCACAATAATATATCGCTTGCGGAGCCAAGATTATTTAGCAATTTGAACAGTTATTTCCTACCCCATCTATTATGAAACCATAACCATTGTGATGGATGCTGAATAATCCATTGTTCTAGAAGCTTGTTGATTTTTAGCATTATATTGTAACAATCCTTGACTAGGTCGTTTGTTTGATTGTATGAGATAGCTTTGTGAAGCACGATCTCAAAATTGCTGCCGTGAGTTCTGACAATTTGGCATGGTATGATAGGATACTGAAGCTTGAGAGCAAGCTTCGCTATAGCATTAGGAGTCATTGCTGGAAACCCGAAAAAGGGTACTTCAATACCATCATTCATTTTTTGATCGACTAGCATAAGAATAGATTCTTTTGCCCTAATGGATCTAGTTAAATCTTTCACGCCTTGAGAACCCTTAGCAATAAAGCGGATACCTTCACAATTGCGAAGATTTCTGATAACTCCATCTACATATGGATTATTAGATTTTCTATAGACTACGCCAAATTTTGAACAAATTTTATTGACATATCTTAGACAAAAATCCCAATTAGCAAAATGACCAGTAAACATCAATATAGGTTGGTTTGCCTCCTTGAATTCTTTTATATATTCTAAACCTGATATTTTAATCCTATCCTCTACCTCTTGCTCACTCATAGAATTTATAAAAGGAAATTCTCCTATAAATCGGCCAAAATTATCCCACAAATTTGTAATAAATTCAGCAGAGTCTGCGTCGTTACCTAATATTTTCTTTATATTCCTCCTAGCATTTTTAGTAATAGGCAATAGCGGACCTATAGCTCTTGCAATCTTGGCACAAATATTTGCAGATTTTTCAATACCTACTAATTTGAGTAATTTTAAAATTACAATAAAAGCAATATATTCTAGATAATATTTAATTTTACTAGAGGATTTTTTCATCAAGCAAAGTCATTAATTGATTCTCATCTTCGATTATTAGCCGGATATCAAAGCATCTTATATCACAATTCTTAAAGATTGTAGAAATTCTTACATAATCTTTGCGTGTTGTGATAAGCACTAAATTTAAATCCTTAGCTTCAGTTATAAGTTTCTCCATTTCAGAAGGTAAATAATTATAATGATCTGGAAAAATTTTTGTCTTACTAACACTCATTCCAGATACTTTGAGAGTATTAAAGAATCTCTCAGGATCACCTATTCCGCTAAATGCATAATAAGCTACGTATGCGCTTGCATCCTTATTTTCTGCAACTATCTTAGCTTTAAATATTTTCTTATCGCAATTTTTCAGTATCGTATTTGTCTCATAAGAAAAATTAATTATAACAACGGCATCACACCGATTAAGAGCATTAAAAGCTGGTTCTCGAAGAGGACCTGCGGGAATAATATATCCGTTTCCAAAAGCTCTATCACCATCAATAGCTAATATAACAAAGTCTTTATGAAAACTTGGATTTTGCATGCCGTCGTCAGATATTACAACTCTAGGTCCCAATTTATTGATAATTTCAACCGCCTCAGCTGGCCTCCTTGAGGCCACAACTTGGCCATATTTGCTTAGCATGATTGACTCGTCCCCGACATCTATAGCTTTGTGATATTTTGAAACTAATACCGCTCCCTCTAATCTACTGCTATAGCCCTTAGTAAGAATAACAAAACTAATATTATTTTCTTGAAAAAACTTCGCAAGCCATATTACAATCTGAGTTTTACCTGTGCCGCCGACGGTTAAGTTGCCTACACATATTACTTTGGCATTGAAATGAGATAAAGGCGAAATCAACTTTCTTATTAAACTTAGTAATATATAGATTTGTGAAAATGGCCACAATATGTAACTAATTAGCCCTCTCTTCTGCCAAAATTTGGGATATAATAGCCTAAACATTAAATATATTTCTTTAATATAGATAGGTACCTTTCCAATATGTATTGATGTTTCTTCACAAAAAATAAAGAATTATCTTTATATATTAGAGTTTCTGCATAATTTTCATCAGCTAAATAATATTTTAGCAGATTAAGTAAATCGTGACATGCATAAAATTGAATAGCAGCTTTATACTCTAGCATATTATCGGTAATATTTTGATAATTTGACATATCGGGCCCTAATAAAATGAGATTAGAAAAATAAGCTGGCTCTAGGGGATTATGCCCTCCGTTACTAAATGATCCTCCTACGAAAGATATATAAGCTAAATTATAGAACAGTCCTAAGTCTCCAAAAGTATCAACTATGTATACATCATCTGATAAATTGGGAACCAACAATTTAGATCTAAGAGAATATGTAATATTAAAGTGATCACATTGTAGAGCGACCTCGTTCCTTCTCTCGGAGTGTCTTGGCACTAAGATGAAATAAGAGCTCGGAAATATACATCTTATTGGTTTTATAATACTAAGTATGACTTGCTCATCTTGAGGATGGGTACTTGCTAGTACTATAATCTTTCTATTCTGAAAACTCTTGTGCAGCTTTTCAAATTCTAAATTATCTACATGAAGTTTTTCGTTAGAAAATTTTATATTGCCTAAATTAGTTAGATTTTTTAGACCAAGTGCTTCGTATTTGTTAAAATCGCGATCGCTTTGAGTTAGTACTTCACTAAAATTAGACATATTCTTCTGGAAAAAACTTCTAACTAAACTCCATTTATCGAAGGATTTATCAGAAATATGAGCATTTATAACTAATAATTTGCATGTCTTAGATGCTTCATTTATTAAAGAAGGCCATATTTCCGCTTCAACAAATATACCTAAATATGGTTGCCATTTTCTCAAGAAGCTTCTAATGAAAATGAAGTTATCATAAGGCAGGAATTGATGTATTGCATTTATAGGAAGCTTATTCTTAAGTATTTGAGCAGAGGTCAGAGTACCAGAAGTTACTAAATAAGTAACTTTTTGCGCAGGTGTAATATTTTTAATCAGATTGACAATAATATTTGATTCTCCTACGCTTGCTGCATGTAGCCAAATCACCTCACCTTTGGGACGATTTTGCGATGAAATTCCAAAGCGCTCCAAAATTCTGCCTAGATCTTCCTTACCTTTAAATGATCTCCAAATTAATAGCAGTATATAGACGGGGAGCAATAATAGGGTTAGCAAATTATATATGAAAATCATATCTTATCCATCATTCTATCGGCAGTGCTAGTCATTTCAATTAAGGTAGCTTGTAGACACTTTATAATTTCGCTAATATCTTTGTCTTCATTATTATCATTAAATAATGATATTTCTTTCCCTCTCAACACTAAGATATTATTAAAAGGTAGAGGCAATATTAACCTATCCCAACTATTTAATAAAAAATATTTACTACAACTAACAGTAAGAGGAACAACTTTACTATTATATTTCTGAGCAACGCCCACCAGATTGCTACTTACTTTGTAAACCGGTCCTCTTGGCCCATCTGGTGTTATTATCACGTTGTGACCACAATTTAAATTCAGAATGATTTTCTTGAGTGCACCGATCGGATTCTTATTACTAGATCCTTCGATTATTCCCAAGCCAAACATACTCACGATTTTGCTTATTAATTTTCCATCTGAATGAGGAGATACTAAAGCGAAAGTTTTTCTATTTGTCAGAAATATTTTTGGCCCAAAAGCAAGTCTGTTATGCCACAAAACAAATATTGTTTTGTCAAACTTGGGAATATAATTCTCAACTTGGTTTTCAGGATCTATAAATTTCCATCTTGAAGTTGCATATACAAACCTCAAATAAAGATAGATTACAAGGCTTAATAAGTCAGCCCATATTTTATACTTGAAGAATCTTTTCAAATATTTTTTAGTCACGCTTTAATAGCTTGACTGCTTGAATTATTTTTAAGCATGCTTCCTCTATTTCTG
>JBPBQH010000165.1:0-4968 GCA_050954685.1 Janthinobacterium lividum
GCCTGCTTGAATTTTAGTACCAACGAATAGAACTTTGCCGTTCTTTCTGACGGTATCTTTAATTACATTAAGAGCTATATTCATCAGAGTTGCAGTTTGACGCAAATCTATAACATGGACATCATCCTTAACTCCATAGATATAAGGAGCCATTTTAGGATCCCAGCGAGATGTTTTGTGACCAAAATGAGCACCAGCGTCGAGTAATTCAGCAATGCTGACTTTAGGTAATGTAGACATATATTCTCCTTAAATGTTAGTTAAACCTCCACAGAAATTGATCCCATCATGTCAATGATGGACTAACTAGTAGGCTTTCTCTTCTGTGTGTGAATTTTGCTTCTAAAAAAGCTAGTAGTTAAAAGCTCAAACAGTATACACTTTATTTGGTTAATTTCAAGAGCTACGTACCAGCCACTTAAAATTCTGTTTTTACCTACTTTTTGGTATAATAGTCTATAATGATAGTTAAGAGAGCAAAGTAGGTAATTGAATCTTGTGTAAAGGCGGTTGGGTCACCTTGCTTATTCACTCGGAAGATCTAATCATAAAAATAATAATATTTTAGAGATTGCATTGAAAATTATAGCTTGGTAACAGGGATGAAAGATATTAGTCATGTAAGTTAGGATAAGTAATAAATCTAACTCTTTCTCAATTAGGTGGCACAGAAATTAGGTCGTGCAGATATGGTATTTTTAATACTAAGCGATAATTTAGTAAAATTACTAATCAAATTATTTATAATGTTGAGTACAGAATTTTCTTCCAAACAGACATTTTTAATTGCTAATTTTTTGTTGTAGATAATTAGCTGCCCTATTTTGCCTTTAATGAGCTCAATGTCGGCTATGGTATAATATCTCCTGCCTTTGATTTTGCTTACTGATAATTTAGGTAGAATTTTCTCAACATATCTTAATTGGCTAGCAGAGACCTCAAGACTCCTAGTAACTTCTCCTATAGTATAATATTTTTTTGCAGACATTAATTTTTAAGTATTTAGGTTTAGTAGCAATAGTTTTTTAGTATATTTCTCTTTAAAATTATAATATTTCTCTTAAAGGAGCACTTAGTATCTATATTTAAAATAGTAAGTTATTTATAATAATTTTTAATAATAACAAATACTTATCCACAATCCACTAACAGATAAAAATATATTTAAAAATTCTTTCTTATTTTAACTTTTAAAATCTTTTTTAGCTCAATTTACAACGTAACGATCAGCTATTTAGTAGAAACAAGTCATTTCTTTGTATTCTTCAAATTCAATATATTTGAAGGCTATAGTATTGCTAAAGATAAAGTTATACACATACTTATCCACAATTTTCGCTAGCATTAATTAATACTACTAACTTGCTCCGAAATTATTAAGTTATGGCTTAAGCTTTTCTTTAAGAAGTTGATTGATCAGACCAGGATTTGCTTTACCATTAGTTTTTTTCATTACTTGTCCGATAAAGAAACTGAATAGTTTATCTTTTCCATTATTAAAATCCGATACCGAATCTGGATTTTCACTTATGACTTCGTTAATTATTCTTCCTAATTCCCCGCTATCTGATATTTGCTTCAGTCCTTTTTCTTCGATTATTTGCTCAGGCTCTTGACCAGTTTCAAACATTACTTCAAAAATTCCTTTAGCAATTTTTCCCGAAATAATACCTTGCTCTATAAGGTTTATAGTTTGACTAAGCATTTTTGGTTTTATTTTACAATCATTTATGGTTATTGAATTCTTGTTGAGAAGACCAAATAGATCGCTCATAATCCAATTAGCTACTAGCTTAGCGTTGCTTGCTTCTACTAAAGCTTCCTCAAAATATCTAGCAGTTGGTTCATCCTCAACAATCACGGTAGCATCATATTCGCTGAGCCCTATTTCGCTGACGTACCTAGCAACTTTAGCATCTGGTAATTCTGGCAAATCTTCTCTTATCTGAGTGATTAATTCATTAGAGACAATTACCGGTAACAGATCAGGATCAGGAAAATAGCGATAATCGTGTGCCTCTTCTTTAAGTCTCATGGTTCTTGTTATATCGGCGTCAGCATCATAAAGCCTAGTTTCTTGTCTTATATCACTGCCGTTTTCTAACAGTTCTACTTGCCTTATTGCTTCATATTCTATTGCTTTGACGATATTCCTGATCGAGTTAATATTTTTAATTTCACACCTGGTACCAAGACTACTGCCCGGTTTCCTCACTGATACATTAGCGTCGCAACGTAAGGATCCTTTTTCCATATCACCATCACAACTGCCTATTGTACGTAAGATGCCTCGCAACTTCCTGACATATTCAGCAGCTTCATATGGTGAAGCCATGTCTGGTTCTGTCACTATTTCCATTAAAGCAATCCCTGAGCGATTCAGGTCTATAAAACTAGAAGTAGGCGATTGATCGTGAATACTTTTACCTGCATCTTGTTCTAGATGAAGACGATTTATCCTTATAGTTTTATAAGTACCATCTTCTAGTCTAATAGTTATTTGTCCATCTTGAACTATGGGGTGGTAAAACTGAGAGATTTGATAGCCTTGCGGCAAATCTGGATAAAAATAGTTTTTGCGATCAAATACGGAAATATTGTTAATTCTAGCTTTTAGTCCTAATCCAGTCTTTATCGCTTGATATACACAATATTCATTAAGAACTGGCAACATTCCAGGCATAGCGGCATCTATTAATGAAACTTGTGAGTTAGGTGCACTACCGAAATTAGTAGCAGAACTTGAGAATAACTTTGAATTCGAAGATATTTGAGCATGCACTTCCAGACCGATAACATATTCCCATTCACTAGTATTACCTCTAATATAAGACATTAAAAACCTCGTGGGGTAAAATTAATATGCGCCGATGCTCGCTCTATTGCTGCAGCAGCTCGTAATGTACTATATTCATCTAGTGTCTTACCTATAATTTGCATACCTAGAGGCAGGCCATTTTTTGACAAAGCAGCGGGTACTGAAATGCAAGGAAGCCCTGCCAGGCTTGCTGGGATAGTAAATATATCATTTAAGTACATAGTAACTGGATTGTCTTGCTTTTGGTCAGCAGCGAAGGCTGTAGACGGTGTCGAGGGTAACATAATGACGTCAATTTCTTTAAAAGCATCTCTGAAATCATTAGATATTAATCTACGCATTTTTTGAGCTTTCAAATAATAGGCGTCCATGAAAGACGAAGATAACACATAGCCACCTATCATGATCCTTCGCTTCACTTCTGTACCAAAACCAGATGACCTAGTTAACTCATACATATCGTCAATTTTCATATTGGCTGTTTCTTGACGAAACCCGTATCTTACACCATCATAGCGAGCTAAGTTGGTTGAAGCCTCGGCGGGTGCAATCACGTAATAAGTTGCAAGTGCATATTTAGCATGAGGTAATGTTATATTTACTATCTCGGCACCTTGAAGTCTCATCAATCGTATTGATTCCTGCCACATATTTATTACTTCACTATCTAATCCTTCTTGTTCCATTAAATCAATAGGTATGCCGATTTTCATTCCTTTAATGGGATTGTTAATTGCGGATCTTAGCTCTGGAACTGGCACATCTAATGAGGTTGAATCACGTATATCAAAGCCCATCATTGCTTCAAGCATTAGAGCCGCATCTTCTGTAGTCCTAGTGAGTACTCCTGCTTGATCAAGTGAGCTAGCAAAGGCAATCATTCCCCATCTTGAGCAACGCCCGTAGGTAGGTTTAATTCCAATTATACCAGTATAAGCAGCTGGTTGGCGGACTGACCCCCCTGTATCGCTGCCAAGAGCTGACATTGCCATAAAAGCGCTAACAGCGGTAGATGATCCGCCAGAAGACCCACCAGGAACTATTTCTCTATGATCGCCCTCTAACTTCCAAGGGCTGATAACTTTACCAAAATAACTAGTTATGTTGGCAGAACCCATAGCAAATTCATCCATGTTGACTTTGCCTAGCATAATAGTACCTTTATTTGCAACATTTTCGCTAACTCTAGATTCATAAGTTGGGATAAAATTATGCAACATTTTCGATGCAGAAGTTGTCCTAACATTTTTAGTACAAAAAAGATCTTTTACTGCTATTAGTATACCTTCAAGAGGCCTTGCTTGATTATTTTGATAATTTTGATCAGCTATAGCTGCTTGATTTAATGCTTGCTCAAAAGTCTCAGTAATAAATACATTCAAATTTTTATACTTATTTGATTGATCAATATGAGCTTTTGTAAGCTCTAAGGCGGTAAAGTCTTTATTTCTTAGGCCATCTAAAGCTTGAGCTACCGTTAATTTAACTAGTTCCGACATATTTACTCAACCACTTTAGGAACGATAAAACATTTAATTTTTTTAGCTAGCTCAGACGAGTCGCCAGGAGCATTAGCAAATAACTGATCTGATATATCATTTACCTCTGCGGTATCTTCTCTCATTCTAAGAGTCATATTACTAACGGAAGCTAGAGGCTCGACATCTAGACAATCAACTTCGTTTAATTGATCTATCATGTTCATTATATTAGTAAGCTGTATAGCTATATTTGGAATTTCGTCTTCGTCGAACCTTAGTCTGACAAGACTTGCAATTTTTTTTACTTCTTGGTTAGTAATTACCATGTTTTGACCCTGATATTGAGATGTGCAATATTTATTTGAACTACGCCTAAAAAATTATCTAAATATTCATTTTGTTAAAGATTCCAAAATAGAGGAATAACTAAATTATTCAATTAAGCCACATTAAGGATGACAAACAAAGGACTTGCCTTAGAACTGTCAATTTCTAGCTACAGCCTACGACTGCTCATGTAAATATTACTTCCAATTCACTTTTTCTTTTTTCTTGTTACAGTTTTATTAAAGCGCCCTATATTTTTAACAAATTTTTGTACACCGTTAGTTTCGGTGCCGTAGGCTTGTGTATAATCGCTTACTCCTATTATATCTTCAATATGGGAGT
>JBPBQH010000209.1:0-4951 GCA_050954685.1 Janthinobacterium lividum
AAATGTTGGTGAACATGTTGTACAAGGCGAAATAATAGCAGACGGACCTAGCACAGATAGAGGCGAAATTGCCTTGGGTAGAAATATATTAGTAGCATTTATACCTTGGAGCGGCTACAACTTTGAGGATTCTATTCTTATTTCTGAGCGTATAGTTAAAGACGATGTGTATACTTCGATTCATATTGTAGAGTTTGAAGTAATTCCGCGTGATACTAGGCTCGGTCCTGAGGAGATTACTAGGGAAATACCAAATGTAAGCGAAGAAAGCCTAAGGCATCTCGACGAAGTAGGTATAGTTTATGTCGGTGCAGAGGTAAAGCCTGGTGATATATTAGTAGGTAAAGTAACTCCTAAAAGTGAATCACCTATGATTGCGGAAGAAAAACTCTTAAGAGCAATCTTCGGCGAGAAAGCAGCCGATGTACGTGATTCTTCGTTGAGAGTACCACCAGGAGTCTCTGGAACTGTAGTTGAAGTAAGAGTCTTCTCACGCAGAGGAATAGAAAAAGATGAAAGAACTTTAGCTATTGAAAAACAACAAATAGAGAAACACGCGAAAGATAGAGACGATGAATTATCAATAATCGAACATTTTGTATTCGCTCATCTAGAAAAGATGTTAATAGGACAAGTTGCTGTTAGTGGTCCAAAGAATAAAAATATTAAAGCCAGTATAAATGCTGATGATGAATTATCTGAAACATTGAGAGGATCAAAAAGCAAAAGCATCAGAACCAATGATACCGATGTCTCTAAGGGTGATATCATTACTGGAATTATTGACAAGAATATACTTGCAGGGTTGTCTAAAGGACAATTGTGGCAATTTATTGTTGAAGACTCAAGTATAATGACTGAAATCGAGCAGATTAAGCGTCATTATGATGAAAAAAAGGATATGCTTAATAGGCAGTTTACAAGTAAAGTTGAAAAACTCCAAAGCGGTGATGATCTTCCTCAAGGTGCCCTAAAAGTTGTTAAAGTATTTGTTGCGACTAAACATAAATTACAGCCTGGTGATAAAATGGCAGGACGTCACGGTAATAAAGGCGTTATTTCTCGCATAATGCCAGAAGAAGATATGCCATTTTTTGAAGATGGAACTGTAGTAGATGTTGTTCTTAATCCTTTAGGTCTTCCATCTCGTATGAATGTAGGCCAGATATTAGAGACACATCTGGGCTGGGCAGCAGTCAATCTTGGTAGACATATTGGTAATATGGTTGACAGATACCAAAATAGTGAAATCGATATTGGTGAGATAAAATCTTTCGTTACTAAATTATATAGTAATGATACGCAATCTAAGTATATCAATGATATGAGCAAAGAAGAGCTAATCGATTTTTGTATAAGCAGCAAGGAAGGTATTTATTTTGCTACTCCAGTTTTCGATGGTGCTAAAGTTGAGGATGTCAAATCGATGCTAGAACTGGCTGGTCAGGACTCATCAGGTCAGGTAAGAGTATTAGATGGTAGAACTGGCGAATATTTCGATCGTAACGTAACTGTGGGCTATAAATATTTGCTGAAATTACACCATTTAGTTGACGATAAAATCCATGCACGATCAGTAGGACCTTATAGTTTAGTTACTCAGCAACCTTTGGGAGGTAAGTCGCACTTTGGTAGCCAAAGATTTGGTGAAATGGAATGTTGGGCTCTGCAAGCCTATGGTGCTGCTTATACACTACAAGAGATGCTGACCGTGAAATCTGATGACGTTGCCGGAAGGATTAAAATGTATGAATCTATAGTTAAAGGTAACAATAATTTTGAATCTGGTCTACCAGAGTCATTTAATGTGATGATCAAAGAATTTAGATCACTTTGCCTAAATGTCCAACTTGATGATACGACGAACGAAGAGTAAAAGTTTCAGGAAAAGGTGCTGCTGGTTAATTGGCACCTTCAAGAAGTAGGAAACTTTCGCATAGTTTAATAATAACAGCAAATAATAATTAAAAATTTCTCATATTGCTCTCAAGCGATAAAATTATAAAATTTAGAGGATAATCTTTATGTCAGGAATAGCTAATTTTTACGGACAATTGAGTAACGCTCAGCAGTTTGATCAGATAAGAATCAATATTGCTAGCTCAGAACAGGTGAGGTCATGGTCATTTGGTGAAGTAACCAAGCCGGAAACAATAAATTACCGAACATTTAAACCTGAAAAGGATGGATTATTTTGTGCGAGGATATTTGGACCAGTAAAAGATTACGAATGTCTTTGCGGAAAGTACAAAAGAATGAAATACCGTGGAATAACTTGCGAAAAATGCGGTGTTGAAGTTACCACATCAAGAGTAAGGCGTGAAAGAATGGGGCATGTCGAACTTGCTGCTCCAGTTGCGCATATATGGTTTTTGAAGTCTCTTCCTTCTAGAATTAGCACTCTGCTTGATATTGCTATGAAAGATTTAGAAAAAATCTTATATTTTGAAAATTATATAATTATTGATCCTAAATTGTCGCCTCTACAAAAAGGAACTTTATTATCAGAAGATGCACTACAAAGAGCGCAAGATGAACACGGTCAACAAAGCTTTGTAGCATCTATTGGCGCTGAAGTGGTTCAACAAATGCTTTCAGAGCTGAATCTGCCAGAACTGAAAGATACTTTACAAGCTGAGCTTTTTCAAACAACCTCTGAAGTAAAGAGAAAGAAAATTATTAAGCGTTTAAAATTGGTTGAAGATTTCTTGGGATCTGAAAATCGTCCAGAATGGATGATAATGAACGTGTTACCTATTATTCCACCTGAGATCAGGCCATTAGTAATGCTAGATGGGGGTCGTTTTGCTACCTCAGATCTTAATGAATTATACAGAAGAGTAATTAATAGAAATAATCGCCTAAAAAGATTAATTCAACTTAAAGCTCCTGATATTATAATAAGAAACGAAAAAAGAATGCTGCAAGAATCGGTCGACTCATTGTTTGACAATGGGCGTCGAGGTAAAGTGGCAAAAACTCCAAATAAAAGACCTTTCAAATCTTTAAGCGACATGCTGAAAGGAAAGCAAGGTCGTTTCCGTCAGAATTTACTTGGAAAAAGAGTTGATTATTCCGGACGCTCAGTAATCGTAGTGGGACCTGAATTGAAACTACATCAATGCGGACTGCCTAAAAAGATGGCTCTAGAGCTGTTCAAACCTTTTATATATTCAAAGCTAGAATTATATGGCAATACTACAACGATAAAGGCTGCTAAAAAGCTAGTAGAAGCAGAAAAACCGGAAGTGTGGGATATTCTAGAAGAAGTAATACGTGAACATCCTGTATTACTGAATCGTGCCCCAACATTGCACCGTCTTGGTATTCAAGCATTTGAACCCTTACTTATCGAAGGCAAAGCAATTCAATTGCATCCTTTAGTGTGTGCTGCATTTAATGCCGACTTTGACGGCGATCAAATGGCGGTCCACGTGCCTCTATCAATAGAAGCGCAGCTTGAAGCAAGAGTATTGATGATGTCTACTAATAATATTTTGAGCCCCGCAAACGGACGCCCAATTATTGTGCCAGATAAAGACATAGTTTTAGGCCTTTATTATTTAACTCAGGAAATCAAAAATGAGCCTGGTGAAAATATGATTTTTGGCGGCATGTCAGAAATACATCACGCTATATTTAATAAAACTGTAACTATACATACCAAAATCAAATATAGGATCGAGCAACTCAACGTAGAAGGGGAACTAACCAAGTCTGTGATTGAGACTACTCCTGGACGATTGATTTTAGGCGATCTATTACCCAAAAATTATAATGTGAGTTTTAAACTAGTCAATAAACCCATGACCAAAAAGGATATATCAGCCGTGATGGACGCTGTCTATCGTCATTGCGGTCAAAAAGCAACTGTCATATTTGCAGATTCTTTAATGCAGCTCGGCTTTAAACATGCTTGCCTATCCGGTATATCATTTGGTATGGACGACATGGTAGTACCAAAATCGAAAGATGCTCATATTAATCTTACTTTATCGGAAGTTAAGGAATTTGAACTACAGTACTCAGATGGTCTTATAACATATGGTGAAAAATATAATAAAGCTATCGACGCATGGTCAAGATGCACTGATAAAGTAGCTGGCGATATGATGAAGGAAATTGCCACCCCTTCAACTTCAAAAAACAATGTTACTAACCAACAAAAACTAAACTCTATCTACATGATGGCAACATCCGGTGCTAGAGGATCAGCTGCTCAAATAAAACAGCTGGCTGGTATGCGCGGTCTGATGGCTAAACCTTCAGGCGAGATTATTGAAACTCCCATAATTTCAAACTTCCGTGAAGGATTGTCAGTGCTTGAATATTTCAATTCTACTCATGGTGCTCGTAAAGGTCTTGCTGATACTGCTCTTAAAACTGCTAACTCAGGGTATTTGACTAGGCGTTTAGTCGACGTTGCGCAAGATTGTATAATTACTGAAGGAGATTGTGGTACTACAGATGGAATTGAAATAAGAACTATTATCGATGGCGGTGAAGTTATTGTATCTTTATCAGAGCAAATTCTTGGTAGAGCTGTAGCAATTGATACTCACCACCCCGTAAATAATGAACTATTAGTAGAAGCAGGCGAATTGATTTCAGAATCTAAACTCGAAAAAATTGAAGCAGCAGGTCTCGATCTTATTAAAGCAAGATCTGTCCTGACATGTCGTACTGAAGAAGGATTATGCGCTAAATGTTATGGTAGAGACCTCTCAAGTGGTACGCTAGTATCGGTTGGGGAAGCAATAGGTGTTATAGCTGCGCAATCGATTGGGGAACCTGGAACTCAGCTTACCATGAGAACTTTCCATATAGGTGGAGCAGCAACTAAAGGCGCTGAAATTTCCTCTGTGGAAGCATCATATGAATCCAAAGTTAAAATTCTAAATCGTAACTTAGTCGTTGATTCGGAAAATAGACAAATTGTTATGAGTCGCTC
>JBPBQH010000113.1:0-4943 GCA_050954685.1 Janthinobacterium lividum
AATTAACTGGCTATGAGAGCTTTATCAATCAATAACAAATTGAGTATATATATAGACAATATTTACTGCCTAGTATAATGTTTTTACTTAAATTTCTCTTGGTTTTACATATGCCTATAGCAAAAAAGACAGTGAAGCTTTTTAATTTAAGAGCAGAATTATTGCCTACCATAACCACTACTTTAGGCGTTATTATTTTAGCTGCTCTAGGTCTCTGGCAATTATACAGATTACAGGAAAAAAACTTATTCATTGCATCCATTACTGAGAACCTTGGTAAACCACCTATTGAATATAACCCAGATTCCAAAAAGCCTTATAATAAAGTCAGTCTAGAAGGAAATTTTCTACCAGAAAATATTTATCTTTATGGTCGTAGATTGATCTCCCTTGAGAGAGACGGCTATTATTTGCTAACTCCCTTTAAAACTAACAGTGGCGAAATTATCTTAGTAGCAAGGGGCTGGTTAGGTGCGAAATACAAGTCCCAAAATCCAATTGCATCTGGCGAATTGAGAAAAATCACTGGCGTCATTTTACCACTTGAGAAAAAGAAGATTTTTATTCCAAATAATGATCTGAAGAATAATGTCTGGTTTACCCTAGATAGAGAAGACGCAAATAAGTTTCTCAAAGCACAAGTAGAAAACTATTACTTATTACAAATAGAGCAGAGTGACATAAATTATGTCAAAAATGTTGATATAAATAGCTTAGTAATGATAAAAAATGATCATCTAGAATATGCTCTTACTTGGTTTGGGCTAGCTATCTCGCTTATTATTATTTTTATTATTTACTGTAAGAAAAAATCTCTATAAAAGCCCTGTGCATTTTTTACTCTAAAATATGAAATATACAAGATGAATAAAAAGGAAGAAATCTACATATTATTATGTGTGATCTTTGTAGCTTTGATGATCACTAGTAATATGACTTACCAAAAGTTTGTCTATCTATCCGTTTTTAACATTCATACTTTCCAACTATCTGCAGGAGCAATTTTTTATCCTCTAACTTTCCTAGTATCTGATTTGATAATAGAGTTTTATGATGTCGGTAAAGCAAAATTTTGTCTTAAATTATCTATTTTGATCAGTTTTGTAGTATCAATTATGATTTACTTTATAGCAGAATTAGAAGCTGTGCCGTGGTCAAAAATAAATGATGAGCTTTTTAAGCTAGTATTTACCCATTTCGGCATTGCCTTTCTCGCCTCTATGATTGCTAGCTATGTTGCTCAGTTCGTTGATATCCATATCTATACATTGATAAGGAAACTAACTGCTGATAGATATTTGTGGCTTAGAAATAATTTCAGCAGTGCGGTGTCTCTACTTATAGACACTGCAATAGTAACGATATTTTTAGCATTCTTTGGTATTCTGCCTCAAGATCAGATAGATAACTTAATATTAAATAGTTACTTATTTAAACTTCTTTTTACTGTTTGTGCCACGCCGTTATTCTATGGGGCTTATTATCTAATAAAGCGGAAAATAAAATTTATTCGGTGAGAGGAGTAGCGATCAAACACTCAAGGTAGTAAGTCTATGTGCACGGAGCAAGCGTAGACTCTTGATTAGACTTGTTAATGAGAGGGGTAGCGATCAAACATAAGTCTATGTGCGCGGAGCAAGCGTAGACTCTTGATTAGACTTATTAATATGGAATATAAGCTTACGGTATATGATATCGTAAGCTTATATTCTATTGCGAAGGCTTTAAGATCTTGTTTTTCAAAGATGGATTTTAATTAACCAAGTAAGTAAAATACTTCATAGTATTAAATGCACTATCTTGGCTTAATAAGCGAAGCCTTGGATTTGGGTTGATGAATTGGTAGCGATTCTGTAGCTCGATGGATGTTTCATTCAGCACTTGCTGCAGCGGAGCAGGTACTGCTATAGGATCTCTCGCACGATCAACTTCAGCACGTGGGTCCACTACTCTGAACTCAAATCTATTATTGTTCCTATCGTAACTTACTCTACCATTATTAGCATTATCGGCATTATCGGCATTATCGGCATTAATAGCACCGTAAAATCTACCCACAGCTGTTTTTTCTTCTTCAGGAAGCCCTTCAATTTTACGAGTTGCTACATTTCTAAATTCTTCACTAAAATTTACTGGAGCAAAATTTGTCATAAGTATTGCCCTATGTTTGAAGTGACCTGCATCTACTACACGCGCAAAGTATCCGTGGTTACATGAGTTCATATCATCCCTTCCATCGTCGACAATAAAACCATTTCCCAGAGGATTTCTATTATATCCTCTTGTGCTTTCACCTAGGTTTCTTAATAAAAGTTCAAGGTTCTCTTTCTGAGCTAAGTAGATATCTCTAGGAGTAATTATCTCATTATTTTGTCTAATTAAACTATTACGAATCTCGTTAACATCCAAGATAGCCTTAGATATATAGCCTATAGTTTCACTAATGCTGAATCTTCCAGTAACGCGCTCAATGAAAAAGTTATCCCCTTCTGCAGATATTGCATTGAGTGCTCTATATCCAGCCATGTATATATTTACTCTAGAACTGCTCATGGACTCCTCGTGCCTAACTGCCGCACTATGTCGCGCGTTGTCTGCTGGATCTCGCTGATTATCTGGTGTATTAAAATAATTGACTGCTAATGTATATGCAGGTGAGGGGTCGATATCAGCCGCTGCCATTTGGCCTATTAAGTGTGGTAGTATATCTGGAAATCTCATCTGAATTATAGTGCGAGCTATATTTCTAAAATTATTTAAAGCTGCAGCTCCATCAATAAGTCCATAGCGATCTCTTAGTCTATTCAATGAGGCAACTCCAGTAACGTCCAAAGTCCCATTACCTAGGCCTACATTCTGTGCTCTGCGACCCTCCTCTATACCCATTTCTCGAAGTCTATTCTCTAGTAGTACTTGCCCCTCTCCATGGCGTAGCGGCTGTTCCATACCATTTTGTGGCAGATGATTACCTGAAATTAGCCTGGAAATTTCTACGCATGCGTTTCTTTGTTCTAGAGGTATTTGGCTCCGCTCAATGATGTGCGTGACCTGCTCATGTGTGATATTTTCGTTACCTGCTGTATTATAAATATCTATTACAAGATTATAGTTCGTATTTCTGAGATGCGTCGCGCTACCTGGAAGAGCAGCCAGATTATTAACATCAAGTATCCTATTATACAATGCTTGAGACCACTGAGCAGCCAAGGTTGCTCTTAACTCTGCCTCCGCTTCGGCTGTAAGGTCAGCTGGAAGATTTAAATAAAGGTTTTCGGGTGTAACACCTGAGTCAAAATTTACCGCCGCCTCCGCTCCTGCGAGTGGATCTGCTGCTACTCTTGCCTCTATTTCCTGCTCTCGAGCTCTTTGAGCTTGTCTTCCCTCTATTTCCCGCACCCGCACTCGTTCCCGCTCTGCCGCTGCTGCTACTGGATCTGCTGCTACTACCTGATCTCGAGCTCTTTGAGCTAGTTCATCCTCTTCTTGTCGAGCTCTTGCTTCTTCCGCTGCTTCCAGTTCATTAAGTCGACGGGCAAATTCTAGATCTGCTTCTAATCTTGCTTGAGCTTCTAATCTTTCTTGTTCCTCTGCTTCCAGTTCAAGTCGACGGGCAAATTCTAGATCTGCTTCTAATCTTGCTTGAGCTTCTAATCTTTCTTGTTCCTCTGCTTCCAGTTCAAGTCGACGGGCAAATTCTAGATCTGCTTCTAATCTTGCTTGAGCTTCTAATCTTGCTTGAGCTTCTAATCTTTTTTGTTCAATTGTTTGGCTTTCTATTTGAGCTGCTACCTGTGATACTTGCGCATTCTCAGCGACTAAAGATAATGCTGTAGATCCAGTGCTGTTAATTTCTTGGCCAGGACGATTGATCACAAAACTAGTATTGACTGGGTCATGGCTAGCTAGTGTGACACCACCATTACTACTTTTTATAACGATTATTGTTTTATCTTCTGCTCCGCTAACAAGCTCGACGTTTTTCTTACCATTGACTACTTGTGGCAATGCTTGTAGCTTTCTATATTCTTCTGGTAGAATATCTCTACCCCCTTTAGTATTATCTATAGACGTAACGACAATTATTGCATCACTAATATCTGTATTGGCTAGCTGATCAAGCGATAGTGGCCTCTCTTGAGTGCCATCACCATTTGTATAACCAGGAGTAGCAGCCCCAACGTGGAGTATCTTTTTTACTACTCTTCCATTCATAGTAAAATGACTGATCTCTTCTGGTGCTCTTGTACTCTCAGTAACAATGTCAACGTCTCTAATTACTGTATCCATCATACGAGATTTTAGGCCTGTAAGTTTTGATTTTTCGGCAAAAGCAAGCTTAGCGCTTAGACCTACGAAATTTTGTCTTTTTCTAACTTTATCAGACTGTGTTTCAGCATTTAATGTTAAATAAATTGCATTATTTTCAAATTGGATACGGCCCAACTTTTGCTCTATTCTGAATCTTGTGCCAGATATTTTTTTTGTATTCTTGTTGCTGAAATCATATTTTGCAACAAATAATTTCGTGCCAAATTTCTCATTCAAATTATCTGAAAAACCAAATACGGCTCCACCAATTTCTAAATCATACCCCTTTAGAGCATGTTCATAGGTGTGGCCACCAGAAACCGCGAATATTGACGTACCTTGTATTTTGACTTGTTTCTTATTTTCGTGAATGACTTTTTTCTTCTTATTTTGAGGCGCGTAATAGTTTGCTCTGAAATCTACATACTTACTCAGTAACTCCGCACCAACAGTTGCACCATTTACGGCTAGGCCTCCACCTGTACGTCGATGATCAAAATAGCCATAAATGCCAACTATTATTTTATCATCAAAATGATGCCTATATACAGCACCTAGGTTCAACTCTTTACTCTTATTATTATCAAGGTTTAATTTAAGATCCATTGCTACTAGATCATTACCACTGTTAAATA